>NZ_AJQF01000025.1:0-7360 GCF_000261705.1 Bradyrhizobium genomosp. III
CAAGTGGTGCCATGACGAGCGAGCAGGCGGTTGCGATCGCCTCGGGCCTGCGCCTGCGCGCCTACAAGTTCGATCGCTACAAGACCAAGAAGAAGGACGGCGAGGAGGGCGGTTCGCGCGCCGACATCACGCTTGCTGTCGGCGATGCCGCTGCCGCGAAGAAGGCGTTTGCCCCGGCCGGCCACGTCGTCGACGGCGTGATCATCGCGCGCGATCTCGTCAACGAACCGCCGAACGTGCTCTTCCCCGAGGAATTCGCGCGCCGCGCCAGTCAGCTCCGCAAGCTCGGCGTCAAGGTCGAGGTGCTCGACGTCAAGGCGATGCAGAAGCTCGGCATGGGCGCGCTGCTCGGCGTCGGCCAGGGCTCGGCGCGGCCGAGCCGCACCGTGATCATGCGCTGGGACGGCGGCAAGAAGGGCGAGGCGCCGGTGAGCTTCGTCGGCAAGGGCGTCTGCTTCGACACCGGCGGCATCTCGATCAAGCCGGCCGGCAGCATGGAGGATATGAAGGGCGACATGGGGGGCGCGGCCTGCGTCGTCGGCCTGATGCACGCGCTTGCCGCGCGCAAGGCCAAGGTCAACGTGGTCGGCGCCATCGGCCTCGTCGAGAACATGCCCGACGGCAACGCGCAGCGGCCGGGCGACATCGTGACCTCGATGTCGGGCCAGACCATCGAGATCATCAACACCGACGCGGAAGGCCGGCTCGTGCTGGCCGACGTGCTCTGGTACGTCGCCAAGAAGGTGAAGCCGAAATTCATGGTGGATCTGGCGACGCTGACCGGTGCGATCGTGGTCGCGCTCGGCACCGAGCATGCCGGCATGTTCTCCAACAACGACGAGCTCGCCGAACGCCTGCTGGCGGCCGGCATCGAGAGCGGGGACAAGGTCTGGCGCATGCCGCTCGGTCCCGAATACGACAAGCTGATCGATTCCCAGTTCGCTGACATGAAGAACACCGGCGGCCGCCATGGCGGCTCGATCACCGCGGCGCAGTTCCTGCAGCGTTTCGTCGACGGCACGCCCTGGGCCCATCTCGACATCGCCGGCACCGCCATGGGCGCGCCGAAGACCGACATCAACCAGAGCTGGGCAAGCGGCTATGGCGTCCGCCTGCTCGATCGCCTGGTCGCCGACCATTACGAGCGCAAATGACCTGAGATGACCGAAGTCCTGTTCTATCATCTGCAAAACATGACGGTGGAGAACGTGTTGCCGCCGCTTCTCGAGAAATCGCTCGAGCGCGGCTGGCGCGTCGTGGTGCAGTCGACCTCGGAAGAGCGCGCCGATGCGCTCGACGCGCATCTATGGACCTATCGCGACGATTCCTTCCTGCCGCACGCGACATGGCGCGTGAACGATGCCGCCGATCAGCCGATCGTGCTGGCGATCGAGGAGGGCAATCCCAACGGCGCCCATGTCCGCTTCCTGGTCGACAATGCCGCCCTGCCGCAGGACGCGCAGGGCTATGCGCGCATGGTGATGCTGTTCAACGGCGACGATCCGGACGCACTCGCGCTCGCCCGCAGCGCCTGGACGGATTGCAAGGAGCGGGGATTTGATGTCACCTATTGGCAGGCCGACGAGCGGGGCCGATGGCAGCGTCGGAATTAGGGGTCCTTCGCAATTAATGATAATTTGCACTTTTCGGGCGATGCTGGCTTTTGTCACCTTCGTGCCGCAAAGTGATGTTGGGACAATCGCTTAGGGCTGGTCCTTCACGCGGGGAATTTGGTTTATCGTGCGACATCAAAAGCTTCCCAAGTCGCTCATAGTTGCGTTGGCTGCCGTAGCACCGCTGGTCGCGGGCTGCTCGGGGACCGATCTGCTGTCCAAGGACGCACAATGGTTCAACACGCCCAGCCGTCTCTTCATCAAGAACATCTCGATCGAATCCCCGCCGCTGACCCCCGACAAGGCGGTCGGAGCTGAGGATCTCGTCAGCGCCGACGGCGGCTGTCCCGGCATGGCGCCGCCTCCCGGGCCGGCCGATGCCAATGCATCGACGACGGCACCGGCGCCGACGGGCGGCACGGTCGCGCTCGGCCACACCGAATGCGACGTGGTGCGCGGCATCGGCGCGCCATCGAACGTCAATCTCTCCAATGATGCCGTCGGTCGCCGCGTTGCCGTCGTCACCTGGGCCACGGGACCGCGCGCGGGAATCTACACCTTCACCGCCGGCCGCCTGTCCTCGATCGAAGGCAATCCCGATCCGCAGCCGGTGCCGAGGGCGACGAAGCCAAAGCCGAAGAAGCACGCGTAAGCGCGGATCGCCGGCACCACAACGGATCGGCTGCGCGCATCGGAGAAGCTATTGTGCTGCTCCGTAAATCGCCATCTGCTCGAATAGCGGCATCGATGCCGTGGTTCTGAAGGACTCGGGCGAGCTTGGGCGGACCCGATCGGAAGCCCGCTTCGCGCGCGAACCTCAGAACATCGGCTTGGTGTTGAAGCGATCGGGCTGGCGAGCGCGGAAACGGCCCCTCATCGTGAAGCCGTCACGCATATTGAGGCCGAGAAGAACGATGTTCATCGCGCCGGCAAACAATTCGAGAGTCTGCACTGTGTAGAACGTGGTGTCGAACTCCGCGGCGTTTGCCTTGGAGGCAAGAAACAAGGCGGCGGGAATGAGAACGAGGATGCCGTTGCCCGCAATGAACGGCATGCGCTTGATCTTCGCGCCGATCAGGCCAGCGCGCCGTCCCTTTGCCAGAAAGAAACCCGAACCTCCCGTCACCGCCAGCGCCGGAACCAGCAACAGGAAGCCCCAGGGGATGGCTGTCTTCACCAGGGTTACGCTCGCGTGTGATGCGAATAGCTCGGAGAGAGCCGTGGAGAGCCAGAAGGTCGCAATGGTCGTCAGCGCGACCACGCCCGCGACGGGGTGAATGATCTTGGTCATCGGGTCCTGCTGTTCTTCAAGGCGAGCTACGCGACGCAGATGCCGGGCACGGCGACCTTCTCGAACAGGTGCGGAGAGGCGACGGCGGAGGAGGGATAGGCTGCGATCTTCGATCTGAACTCAGGATGTGTGAACGCGGCCCGGAAGTGGGCAGTCGATTCCCAGACGGCATAGTTCAGATATGTCGGGCTATCGCCGATTGCGCGGTGAAGCTGGGTGGCAATGAAGCCCGGCTGCCGCTTCATGAAGGCTGCATCGTCCTGCCAAACCTGGAGGAAGCTCTGCTCGTCGGTCTTGTCGAGCGTGAACACATTCACCAGCACTGCGGGGCTGGTGTCGATGCCAAGCTGACGTTCAATGGGAAAGTTAGGGTCCAGAGGGCGTAGGTGCGCCATGGCAGGCTCCGTTCGATATGGCAATATGGTGTCAATGTGGTACTATACGTAAGTAATTACTTGACATCATGATGTCAATAACAGTTTATGGTGACGGATGCCGAAATCCTTGCGAACGCCGGCCGGTGATGCTCTGTCGAACCTCGTGCTTGACCTGTTCCGGCTGAACAGCCTGCTCCTGACCGCAGGGGACCGCTTGGTGGCCCAGCTCGGGCTCACGAGCGCTCGCTGGCAGATTCTCGGCGCCATCGTGCATGCGGAGCGTCCCCAGCCGGTGGCTTGGCTTGCCCGCGATCTGGGTGCCAATCGCCAGAACGTGCAGCGGATCGTCAATGACCTGCACGCGGAAGGCCTCGTTGCTTTCGAGGCCAATCCGCATCACCGCCGAGCGCAGCTTGTCGTCCTGACCGACAAGGGGCGGCATGCTTTCGATGCCGCCATGGCTTTGCAGGCGCCGTGGGTCAACGGCCTTTCGGAGGGGCTTCCGGTCAAGGACCTGCAAACCGTTCATCGCATCGTCGCGGACCTGCGAACGAGGCTCGAGAGCGAGACAGAGAGCCAGACCTAGCGCACGGCGAGCAGGCGGAATTGACGGGCAACTCTTCGCGACATGTTCCCGGAACGCCGCTGCGGCCGAACAATTGCTGCACGTTTCTGATGAGAAGCTTTCCTGATGGTCTTGCAGCCAGGAATGCGCTCATATGGAGCGATAAAATCTGGAGGAGACTATGCGGTTCTCGATTGCCCTCGTATCGGCTCTGCTTCTGCCGCTCGGCGCGGCCGTTGCCCAGGACTATCCGACGAGGCCCATCACCATGCTGGTTCCATTCGCGGCGGGCGGGCCGACCGACACCATCGCGCGCCTGACGGCCGCAGGCATGGGGAAGTCGCTGGGACAGCAAATCGTCGTCGAGAACGCGACCGGCGCCGGCGGCACCATCGGCACGACCCGCGCCGCGCGCGCCCAGCCCGACGGCTACACGCTGCTGATCCATCACGTCGGCATCTCGACCGCCGCGACGCTGTATCGCAATCTCAGCTATGACACGAAGACGGCGTTTGCGCCGATCGGCCTCGTGACCAATGCACCGATGACCATCATTGCGCGTCCGGACTTTCCGGCCAACACGCTCAAGGAACTGGTCGCCTACGCCCAGCAGCAGGGCGACAAGCTGACTTACGCCAATGCCGGGTTAGGTGCGGCATCGCATCTCTGCGGCATGCTGTTCATGACGGCGATCCAGAAGCAGCTCACCACGGTGCCTTACAAGGGCAACGGTCCGATCATGAACGATCTGCTCGGCAAGCAGATCGATCTCACCTGCGACCAGGCGACCAACACCACCGGGCCGATCACGGCCAAGCAGGTCAAGGCCTATGCGATCACCACCAAGGAGCGGCTGAAGAGTCTGCCCGATCTGCCGACGGCCGATGAGGCGGGCCTCAAGGGATTCGAGCTCGGCGTCTGGCATGGCCTCTATGCTCCCAAGGGCACTCCGCCCGCGGTCGTGCAGAAGCTGACGGCCGCGCTGCAGACGGCGCTCAAGGATCCGGCGCTGATCGCCCGGTTCAACGACATCAACACCGAGCCCGTGCCGCAGGACAAGGCGACGCCCGAGGCGCTGGGCGCGATGCTGACGAGCGAAGTCGACCGCTGGGCCCCGATCATCAAGGCGGCCGGGCAGTTCGCGGACTGAGCGGACAATCCCATGAGAGTAGCTTGGTGAGCCACTAAGGCAGGGTGATTAACTACCGCTCCTGTGCATGGGGTTGTTTTCCAGATTTGGATTCAACCCGCCGCTTCGTCGAACTGCGTGCTCGCCTCGAGCCACTGCTCCTCCGCGCGCGCCAGCGCATCGGCGGCATTGGCGCGCGCCTTTGACAGCTGCGCGGCCTGCTTGGGATCGCGCGTAAAAATGTCGGGCAAAGCGAGGGCCGTGTCGATCTTGGTGATGATGTCGCTGACGCGGGCGATCTCGGCTTCGGCCTCGGTGATGCGCTTCTTCAGCGAGCCGCGATTGTCGGGCCGCGCGCGCTGCGGCTTTTCGCTTGGCACACTGCGCTCGCGCGGTGCGGGCTCGCCGTTGCGCGCGGACAGCACCAGGCGCCGGTATTCGTCGAGGTCGCCGTCGTAATTGGTGACGGTGCGGTCGGCGACGATCCAGAGCCGGTCGGCACAGGCCTCGATCAGGTAGCGGTCGTGCGAGACCATGATGACGGCGCCGGGGAATTCGTTGATGGCTTCGGCAAGCGCGGCGCGGCTGTCGATGTCGAGATGGTTGGTAGGCTCGTCCAGGATGATCATGTTGGGGCCGAAGAAGGTCGCAAGGCCGAGCAGCAGCCGCGCCTTCTCGCCGCCCGACAGTTTGGCGACCTTGGTGTCGGCTGCCTTGCCGGAGAAGCCGATCGCGCCGGCGCGCGCGCGCACCTTTGCTTCGGGCGCGTCGCCCATCAGCTTGCGGACGTGGTCATAGGCGGACGCGTCCACGTTGAGCTCGTCGAGCTGGTGCTGCGCAAAATAGGCGATCGACAGCTTGTCCGCGCGCGTCACCTTGCCGGAGAACGGCGCAAGCCTTCCGGCGAGCAGCTTGACCAGCGTCGACTTGCCGTTGCCGTTGGCACCCAGCAGCGCAATGCGGTCGTCATTGTCGATGCGCAAGGTGACGCGGCCGAGCACGGGCGCCGCCGGATCGTAGCCGACGGAAGCGTTGTCCACGGCGATGATCGGCGGCGACAGGATCTTCTCCGGCGCCGGAAAGCTGATCTCGCGCACGTCCTCGGTGACCAGCGCCGTGATCGGCTTCAGCCGCTCCAGCATTTTCACGCGAGACTGTGCCTGGCGGGCTTTCGAAGCCTTGGCCTTGAAGCGGTCGACGAAGGCCTGCAGGCGGGCGCGCTCGGCCTCCTGGCGCTTGACCTGCTTGGCATCGAGCAGCTCGCGCGCGGCGCGCTGCTCTTCGAACGAGGAATAGGTGCCCTTGTAGAGCGTAAGCTTGCCGCGCTCCAGATGCAGGATCTGGTCGACCGAGCTTTCGAGGAGATCGCGGTCGTGGCTGATCACGATCACCGTGCGCGGATAGTGCGCGAGGTGATCCTCCAGCCACAACGTTCCCTCGAGGTCGAGATAGTTGGTGGGCTCGTCGAGCAGCAACAGGTCGGGGGCTGCGAACAGCGTCGCGGCGAGCGCGACGCGCATGCGCCAGCCGCCGGAGAATTCGGCGCAGGGGCGGAGCTGATCGGCGGCGGAGAAGCCGAGGCCGGAGAGGATGGCGGCGGCACGGCTCGGCGCCGAATGCGCGTCGATGTCGACCAGCCGGGTCTGGATCTCGGCGATCCGGTGCGGATCGGTCGCGCTTTCGGCTTCGTGAAGCAGCGCGTCGCGTTCGAGGTCGGCCTTGAGCACGACGGAGATCAGGCTTTCGGGTCCGTTCGGGGCTTCCTGGGCGAGGCTGCCGACGCTCCAGCGCGGCGGCAGGGTCACCGAGCCGTGCTCTGCCGCGAGCTCACCGCGGATCACCTTGAACAGCGTCGACTTGCCGGTGCCGTTGCGTCCGACCAGGCCGACGCGCGATCCCGGCGTGATCTGCACGGAACTCTGGTCAATCAGAAGGCGTCCGGCGAGGCGGATGGAGAGGTCGGTGATCCCAAGCATGCGGCCTTGTCACCGCAAGGCGCGCCGAACGCAACCCGTTTTTCCGGGGTTATCGTTCAAGCATGATCGTTCCGGAAAACCGCTTCACACTTTTCCGGATCATGCTCGGCTCAATGCGAGTCGCGGTCGCGCTGCCTCAGCTCTTTCATGAGCTGCTCGAGATGGGTCGGGAGCTGGGGTTCGGGACGCAGGCTCTGCTGGAGCCGTTCGCCCACCGCATCGCAAATCGAACGGCTGGTCCGCCGGTCGATCTGCTCACTGTCATTGGCAAAAAGGCCAGCCATCGCGCAGGTTCCGTGTGCTCAAAGTTAGGACACGGTACCAAGTCATTGGGCCCCAAAATGGTTTCGCCGTTTTTGGGGGAATGCCGGCATTCTCGTCAAAATTGTATGAGTCCCGCCATATCCGC
>NZ_AJQF01000026.1:0-21509 GCF_000261705.1 Bradyrhizobium genomosp. III
GCGGGGGGATCGCCGGGGCTTCTCTTGGAAGGCAACCAGGGGGTCGGTAGCCTTTAAGTTAAGGTGCTGTCGGGCTCAGTAGCAGCGGTTGATCATCCGCCAGCGGGGTCCCCAGGGGGTCGGGACCAACCGGCGCACATAGCAGCCGCCATAACCGTAGGAGACGGGGGCATAGAAGCGCGGACCGCCCCAGCCATGGCCGCGGTGCCAGCCACCGCCGCCGCCGTGCCAGCCCGGGCCGCCACCGTGCCAGTGGGCGGAAGCCGAGGTCGGCGCCAGCGCGGCACCCAGCGCAACCGCAGCGACGGCGGCAAGCGAAAGTTTCCTCAACATGGTGATCTCCTCAATACTGCCGGCGCGGGGCTATCGCGTCCGATGGAAAGGCCGCCGAAACGGTCCGCCCGTGATCGGGCTTCAGTTTCGATGGGGCCAACCCTACGCCGGCAAGGCTGAACCGAATCCTGACAGGGGCTTCAGATTGGGTTCATCTGGGTGAAATTGTCGTAATCCAGGTTGAAACCGCATCCTCCGGTCCTGCGGCGAAGCGCCTGTGACGTCATACCGGCGATCGCTTGCCGGATGGCAAAGGCGCCGATATAAGCCCGGCAACTCGACAACCACCGCTTTTCTTCCCAAGGACAAGATTATGGCCATCGAACGCACTTTCTCGATCATCAAGCCCGACGCGACCGCGCGTAACCTGACCGGCGCCGTCAACGCCGTGATCGAAAAGGCGGGCCTGCGCATCGTCGCGCAGAAGCGCATCCGCATGACCAAAGAACAGGCCGAGACCTTCTATGCCGTCCACAAGGCGCGGCCGTTCTTCGGCGAGCTCGTCGAGTTCATGACCTCGGGCCCGGTCGTCGTCCAGGTGCTGGAAGCCGAGAACGCCATCGCCAAGTACCGCGACGCGATGGGCGCGACCGATCCGTCGAAGGCCGCCGACGGCACCATCCGCAAGCTCTACGCCAAGTCGATCGGCGAGAATTCCGCGCACGGCTCGGATGCGCCGGAGACCGCCGCGATCGAGATCGCGCAGTTCTTCTCGGGCAACGAGATCGTCGGCTGATCCATCGGCTGATAAGTTAAATCGACGGGGCGAAAGGACGTATTGTGAGCTGGCTCTGGCAGATCTTCGATCCCGCAACGATCGGGGCGTTCTTCACCCAGTTTCGCAACGAGATGGCCGAACCGACTTTCTGGATTGCGGTCGGCAAGATCATCTGGATCAACATCCTTTTGTCCGGTGACAACGCGCTGGTGATCGCGCTCGCCTGCCGCGGCCTCTCGCCGCGACACCGCCTGTGGGGCATGATCTTCGGTGCCGGCGCCGCGGTGCTGCTGCGGATCATCTTCACCGGCATCGTCGCAACCCTGATGGAGTTGCCGTACCTCAAGCTGATCGGCGGACTCGCGCTGATCGTGATCGCGGCCAAGCTGCTGGTGCCGGAACATGAGGACGAGGACGACGTCGACGCTGCCTCGCATCTGTGGCAGGCCGTGCAGATCGTCGTGGTCGCCGACATCGTCATGAGTCTCGACAACGTCATTGCGGTCGCAGCCGCCGCCAATGGCAGCGTGCCGCTCCTGATCCTCGGCCTTGCCATCAGCGTGCCGCTGATCGTCGCCGGTGCGGCGCTGATCATGGCGCTGCTCGAGAAGCTGCCGGTGCTGGTCTGGGCGGGTGCTGCGCTGCTCGGCTGGATCGCGGGCGAGGTGATGGCGACCGATCCCGGCGTCGCGCCCAAGCTGCACACGCTGTTCGACGGTCCGTTCGGTGCCGCGCTCGACTCGATGCTCGGCGCCTTGCGCATCCCGCCGCAATTCGGCCATGGCGGGGCGGGGGGCGAATATTTCTGCGCAGCGCTCGGCGTCGTCGTCGTGCTGGTGGTCGGCACCATCTGGCGCCGCCGCAAGCTGACCGCCGCGGCGCTGGAATCGTCCGAGCGGCACGCCAGGGCGTCGGCGGAGTAGGCCCGCTCAGTCGATCGTGCCGAGTTCCGTCACGGGTATCGTCCAGTAGACCAGCTTGGTTCCGGCGAACGAAACCCGCAGACGGTCGAGCAAGCGGCCGGCATCTGTCCCTGCGAGCACCACCTGCACGACGGCCTGATCGGCGTGGCCTTTCACGCGCTCGGCGGCCGTATGCAAGCGGATCTCAGTGCCGTGACCGGCTCCGTGCGATGCCGTGAATCCCGAAACCAGGTCGGTCTGCTCAGTGAGATAGTCGAACACCTCCTCGCGGAGGAGATGCGGCACAATCAGCGTCAGACAGACCGGCTGCTCGATCATTTGGCCACCTTCGACGATCCGCCATAGCGGCGATACAGAATCGGCAGGAGAATCAGGGTGAGCAGGGTGGAGGACAGCAGTCCTCCGATCACGACGATTGCGAGCGGTCGCTGCACTTCGGAACCCGGGCCGGAGGCGAACAGCAGCGGGATCAAGCCAAGCGCAGTGATGCTCGCGGTCATCAGCACGGGGCGAAGCCTGCGCATGGCGCCTTCGACGACGATGCGATCCTCGGGAAGGCCGTGGGCACGGAGCTGATTGAAGTAGGAGACCAGCACGACGCCGTTGAGCACGGCGATGCCGAGCAGCGCGATGAACCCGACCGAAGCCGGCACCGACAGGTACTCGCCCGTCACGACCAGCGCGAAGACGCCCCCGATCAGGGCAAACGGGATGTTGACGAGCACCAGCAGGGCCTGGCGGATGGCACCGAATGTTGTGAAGAGCAGCACGAAGATCAGGCCGATCGCGACGGGGACTACGACGGATAGGCGCGCGGCAGCGCGTTGCTGGTTCTCGAACTGCCCGCCCCAGGTCAGCCGGTAACCGTTCGGCAGCGGGAGTTCGGTCGCCACCTTCTGGCGGGCCGCTTCGACGAAGCCGACCATGTCGCGACCGCGGACGTTGGCGCGCACCACGCTCATGCGAGCGCCGTCCTCGCGGTCGATCTTCACCGGACCGTCTACGCGTTGGATACGGGCGACCTGCGATAGCGCGACGTGCTGTCCGGAGGCGAGCGTGAGCGGCAGGCTGGCCAGCAGCGTTGGCGCTTCCCGCGTCGTCTCGCTGCCCCGGACGAGGATCGGCGTGCGGCGTCCGTCCTCGAGCGCGGTCCCGATGGTCCGGCCCTCGATCTGCGTCCGCAGCGAGTTGACGACGGAATCCACGGTCAGGCCGAAGCGTCCGGCTTCCATGCGGTTGACCGCAACCGTGTAGTATTGAGCGCCTTCATTCAGCGTGGTGTAGACGTCCTCGGCACCGTCGATGCTGGACAGGATCGCCGACAGCTTTGCCGCGGTTTCGTTCAGCCTGGCGATGTCGGGGCCGAAGATCTTGACGGCGACGTCACCGCGCACGCCGCTGATCATCTCCTGCACGCGCATGTCGATGGGCTGGGTGAAGCTGAGCGAGATGCCGGGAAAGCCGGTGAGGACCTCGCGAAGCTTCTGCAGCAGGGCTTCGCGATTGTCGGTCGCCCGCTCGGCGGCCGGCTTGAGCACCAGGAACGTGTCGGTCTGGTTGGGGCCCATGGGATCGAGGCCGAGCTCGTCCGACCCGGTTCGCGCGACGATGCCGGCAATATCAGGTACGGCCAGAAGCGCGGTCTGCAGCCTTGCATTCATCGCTAGCGACTCGTCGAGGTTGACGGACGGAAGCGTCTCGACGCTGACGATGACGTCGCCTTCATCCATGGTCGGCATGAAGGTCTTGCCGAGCTGGGTATAGGCGAAGCCCGCCGCGACGAGGCCGATCAGCGCCGCAGCCATCACCTTGCGCTCGTTGTTGAGGGCCCAGTCCAGTGCCGGCGCGTAGATCCGTTGGGCCGCACGCACCAGCAGGGGATCGCGATGTGACGCCGACTTGAGCACGAAGGAGGTTGCGACCGGGATCACGGTGAGCGCCAGCAGCAGCGAGCCGGCCAACGCGAAGATGATGGCCAGCGCGACCGGGATGAACAGCTTGCCCTCCAACCCCTGCAGCGTCAGCAGCGGGACGAACACGATGATGATGATGAGCACACCCGAGGCGACCGGTTCCAGGACTTCGCAGACCGAACGGTAGATCAGGTGGATCAGCGGAGTGGCCTTGTCCGGGGCGTGCTTGCCGAGGTTGCCGACGATGTTCTCGACCACGACGACCAGCGCGTCGATCAGCATGCCGATCGCGATCGCAAGTCCGCCGAGGCTCATCAGATTGGCCGACATTCCCACCACGCGCATGACGATCAAGGCGATGACGATGGCCAGCGGCAGGCTGAGCGCGATCACCAGTGAGGCCCGCCAGTTGCCGAGGAAAAGCAGCAGAAGGACGATGACGACGGCGGTGGCCTCGCCGAGGGCACGCACCACGGTGCCGACGGCGCGGTTGACCAGGCGGCTGCGGTCATAGAACACGTTGATCGACACGCTCTTCGGCAGCGAGGGTTGCAGCTCCGCGAGCCGAGCACGCACGTCACGGATCAGCTGACCCGCGTTGGCGCCGCGTAAGCCGAGGACCAGTCCCTCGACGGTTTCGCCGCGGCCGTCCGCCGTGACGGCGCCATAGCGGGTCAGCGTCCCGACTTTGACGCTCGCGACGTCGTTGACCAGGATCGGCACGCCCTCGCGGGTGTCGACGACGATGGCCTTGATGTCCTCGATCGACCGGATGCTGCCTTCGATTCGAACCAGAGCGCTGTCCTCGCCCTGGTTCACCCGTCCGGCGCCGTCGTTGCGGCTGTTGGCTTCGATGGCCCGGCGAAACAAATCGTAGGAAATGCCGCGCGCGGCCAGCGCATCGTTGCGCGGCACGATCTCGAAGGCGCGGACATAGCCGCCGAGCGCATTGACGTCCGCAACGCCGGGGACGGTCCGCAAGGCCGGGCGGATCACCCAGTCGAGCAGGGTGCGGCGTTCCGCGAGCGACAGCTCGGGACTGTCGATCGTGAACATGAACATCTCGCCGAGCGGGCTCGTGATCGGCGCCAGACCGCCGCTCACCCCGTCCGGGAAATCGCGCGAGATGTTCGACAAGCGCTCCGAGACCTGGTTGCGCGCCCAGTAGATGTCGGTGCCGTCCTCGAAATCGACGGTGATGTCTGCCAGCGCGTATTTCGTGGTCGAACGAAGCACCTTCTTGTTCGGCAATCCGAGCAGTTCGAGCTCGACGGGAACGGTGATGCGCTGCTCGACCTCTTCGGGAGTGAGGCCCGCCGCCTTCATGATGACCTTGACCTGAACCGGCGAAACGTCAGGAAAGGCATCGATCGGCAAGCCGGGCAGGAGGACAGCGCCGGCGCCGATCACCAGCAGCACGCCGAGCATGACGAACAGCCGCTGCGACAGTGCGAACGCGACCAGGCGCCGGAGCATTTACTGCCCCAGTCCGGAGAGGATGCCGCGAAGCGCCGAGATGCCGCCGATCGCGATCTCATCCCGGGCCGAGACGGCGCCCGCTACGACCACATGGTCCTGATCTTCCGCAAGCAGCTTGACCGGCACCAGCCGGAAGCCGCCGTCAAAGGCGACGAAGACCGACGTTTGCTCGCCCCGCCGGACTAGCCCGCTGTAAGGGATCTCCCAGGCGCTTTCGCCGGTCGAGAGAAATCCGATGCGGGCCGCGGTGGTCTGGCCGGGATGCAGCTCGCCGTCGTTGGGGACTTCCGCGCGAACCAGAATAGTCTGGGTGGCAGGATCGATGGTCTCTGAGACCAACACGACCTTGCCCGGGGTGGAATAGCCCTCGATCTCGACTTTCGCGCCGGTACGGATCGCTCGAATATTGGCGGCAGGGACCGCGATTTCCGCCCATAGCGGCGAGAGCCGCGCCAACTTGACGAGCGGTGCGGATTGTTCGAGCCGCTGCCCTGGTGACACCGCGAGTTCGACCACGGACGCGGCTTGCGGTGCATTGACCGTGAGCGTCCCGCTGATCGCCGCTTGCTGGGCCAGCCGGGAGATTGCATCGTCGGACATCCCGCTCAGATGCAGCATCTGACGCCGTTCGGCGACGACGAGGGCGGCCTGGCGCGCTTCGGCCTGGCTGGCCTCCAGCACGCGTTGCGGAACGGCCTTGCCCTCGAACAGATCCGCATTCCGATTGAGTTGCTGGTTGGCGAGATGCTCCTGCGCGATCGCGTGCAGATAGTCGCGTTGCTGGGAGACGAAGCTCGGACTTTCCAGAGTGACCAGCGGCTGGCCGGCCGTGGCGCGGTCACCGCGCCCGACCAGGAGAGTGGCGACCATGCCGGCTACCGGCGCGCTGACGACCCACAATTGTTGCGTCGGGATGACGACCTGGACGGGATAGGGCAGCGTCAGATCGGTCCGGCTCGCGACCGGATGGGTCACGCGCACCCCGAGATTGCGCGCCTGCGCATCGCTCAGCTTCACCTCGTCCTGTGCCATCGACACGGAAGGTAACAAGCTCAATGCAATGGCGATGAGCGTACGAGCGAGCGTGCCGCCAGAGAAGGTGAGAAGGAGAGGTCCGTGGCGGACTCGCATGAGGAATGTCCCGCATTCGCCGGCGAGCGAAGCGCTGCTCGATTGCAGGTTTCGCTTAACCCACCAGCGCGTTGGGGCGTTGATCTGTCTCAAGCGGGCCCACCACTTTGGAAGGCTGCTCGCCGTCCCGGGAGGGCTTCGGTTGATCTTGCTCAATTCCGTCCCAGCCCGGGAAGCTAGGCTGGCTTTGCATCCTTCGGAGAGGCGGCCGTGAGACCAACAAGATTCGCGTCGATCCTGGCAACCGGCTTTGTCGCGCTGGTTGGGCTTGTGCAGCCGGCACTCTCCCATAGCGGAACGGCGCAGGACCCCTGGAGTTCTGCGCACATCGAAATGCTGCCGCCTGAAATCCGAGCGGACGTGCGGAAATGGGATGCCGCGTGCGGCGCGCCAATCGCCGCTGCCCAACGCTTTGCTCTTTATCTGACCGTGCCGGGCGCTCAATTCCTGGCTCTCCATTTTGACGACTTTCGTTGCCGCAACAGGGCAGTTTATTGCGGGTCCGCAGGGTGCCTGCACGAGGTGTATGTCTCGAAAAGCGGGCGTTACAGACGTGTGCTTTCCGTGCACGCTCATGACGTTCGGCTGTCTTCTTCCCACGATCAGGCCGTCGTTGAAGTCGTGGACGGGAGGGGCACGAGCCGCACGCTGTGGTGGAACGGAAGCCGATTTGTCGGCAGATGAGCGTTTGAGAAGCCTTCGTGCCGGGGCATCCCCGGGCTCGCTCATGACGGACGCTTCCTCCCGGTGATCATCGCCTTCACCAGGCTCTCGCGGTGCTCGAAGCTCGCCACGAGGACGCCAAGCACATGGACGACGACGAGGCCGATCGTGAGGTTGGCGAACGCCTCATGGACCTCTTCCACCCATTTTGCTCCCCAGAAGCTGCCAATCGTCATCATGTAACCGGAGGTGCAGGTGCCGATCAGCATGACGATCAGCGCCACGACCATCGTGCCGCCGGCAGGATTGTGGCCGAGATAGCGTGGCGCCCTCAGCAGCGCCACGTCGCGCATGTAGGCGAGCACCGCGCGCGGCGAGCGCACGAAGTCGCTGAAGCGCGCATGGCGCGGCCCCACGAAGCCCCATAAGATCCGTAGCGCGAGCAACCCCGCAATCGTGTAGCCGGCGGCGATATGGACATTCTCGATCTCGTCACCGGTCGCATACGCGAGCAGAAACAGCCCGGCCAGCGACCAATGGAACACGCGCACAAAGGGGTCCCAGACCTTGACGGTGGCCGGCGGCTTCTCGCTGCCGGCCACCGTCGCATCGTGAATCGAGCTCATGGCGCGGCCTCTTACAGCTGACCGACGATCTGGCCGCTGGTCGGATCGACGAACAATTCGACCCGGCTGCCGGACTTGTCGATGGTGTAGAGTTCGCCGCAGGCGTTCTTGAGCTTGGCCTTCTGGACTTTGTAGCCCTGGGCTTCGACCTTGGCCTGCAGTTGTTCGAGCGGCAGCCAGCTTGTCTGCGGCGCCGCAGTGCAGGGACGCCCGAGGCTGCCGGCATGAGCGGTCGCGGTGGCTGCGAGCAAGGCGGCGGTCGCGATGAAGATGGTGATGTTGCGCATGGTTCTCTCCGGCTTGTGGCGCCCGGCCGCGTCATGCGGCGAGGCGATGGACGGACACTGGCAGAAGAGCGCTGACGGCCACCTGTTGATCCACGTCAGCGTTCTGTCAGGTCGATTAGGGCATTCTTTGCGAATGCAGCCCGCCAGCCTCCTGGGATTCCTCGCGGTGCCATTGCTGGCAGGGGTCCTGCTCGCGCCGGTGCCTGCCGCAGCAGGCGGCCACGATAAAGGCGCGCCCGACGCGGTTCGCCGTGCAGTCGAGGCGGGTGAGATCAAGCCGCTCGCCGACATTCTCGCATCCATTCGCGGCAAGCTGCCGGGTGAGGTTGCCGGCGTGGAGATAGAGCGCGAGCGTGGCCGCTGGATCTACGAGTTTCGCGTCGTCGACGACAAGGGCCGCCTCTACGAGGTGTACGTCGATGCGCGCAGCGGCGAGATCGAACGCGTCAAGGAGAAGTGATGCGCCTGCTGCTCGTGGAGGACGACCGACGGATCGCGGCCGATGTGGAGAGGGCGTTACAAGCGGCCGGCTATGTGGTCGAGACCGTCCGCAACGGCGAGGAAGCCTGGTTCCGCGGTGATACCGAGGACTACGGCGCCGTCATCCTCGATCTCGGCTTGCCCGACATGGACGGCCTGGCGGTGCTCAAGCGCTGGCGCGCGAACGGACGCTCCATGCCGGTGCTGATCCTGACGGCGCGCGGCAGCTGGGCCGAGCGCGTCGATGGTATCGACGCGGGCGCCGACGATTACCTGCCTAAGCCCTTCCGCATGGAGGAACTGCTGGCGCGGCTGCGCTCGATCGTGCGCCGCTCGGCAGGCCATGCCTCCTCACGGATCGTCGCCGGCGACGTCGAACTCGACGAGCGTCAGATGAAGGTGACGCTGCGCGGCGTACCCGTCGCGTTGTCGCCGTTGGAATATCGCCTGATCGCCTTTCTCTTGCACCACCGCGGCCGTGTGGTGTCGCAGCACGAGCTCGACGAAAACGTCTATGGCCACGGCGAGGACCACGAGTCGAACGCGCTCGAGGTGCTGGTCGGCCGGGTGCGCAAGAAGCTCGGCGCCGATCTGATCGAGACCAGGCGCGGCTTCGGCTATCTGATACCGGAGACGACGCCGTGAGCTGGGGCTCGTTGCGGCTGCGACTGGTGGCCGGCGGCGTTGTGGCCATCCTGGTTGCGCTGACCATTGCCGGCGCCGGGCTGACGCTGCTGTTCGAACGCCACGTCACGCGCACGATCGGCAGCGACCTCGACATCTATTTGAAGCAGCTCGTCGCGGGTATCGACGTCGATGCCCAGGGCAAGCTGGTGGTGGGCCGGCCGCCGGCCGATCCGCGTTTTGCCGACCCGCTTTCGGGCCTGTACTGGCAGGTATCGGACGACGGCGGTCAGGTGCTGCGTTCACGTTCGCTGTGGGACACGGCGTTGGACCTGCCGCAGGACGAGCCGTCGCCTCGCGAATTGCACCGTCACGTCATCCCCGGGCCGGCGAACGCGCGGCTCCTGGTCAGTGAACGCCGCGTGGTGCTCACCGTGGGCGACCGCCGCGTCCCGGTGCGCGTCGCGGTGGCGGCCGATCTTGCCCGCGTGTCGGTCGCCGCCTCGCAATTCGCCAGGGATCTGGCACTGGCGCTCGGCCTGCTGGGGCTGGTGCTGGCGGCGGCCACCTCGATCCAGGTCGGACTGGGCCTACGTCCGCTCGATGCACTTCGCCGCGGCGTCGCCGACGTCCGCTCAGGCCAACGCAAGCATCTCCCCGTCGACGTCCCTGCCGAGGTGAAGCCGCTGGTGGAAGAGGTGAACAATCTGATCGACGCCCAGGAAGGCGAGATCGAACGTTCGCGCAGCCGCGCCGCCGACTTGGCGCATGGGCTGAAGACGCCGCTCGCCGCGCTCGCGGCCGACGTCGCGCTTTTGCGTCAGCGAGGTGAGCAGGACGTTGCCAAGGCCATCGAAGCTGTCGCCGACGCGATGAGCCGTCATGTCGACCGCGAGCTGGCACGCGCCCGGGCGCGAGGCACGGCACGACAGCGTGGCGGTATCTCCACGCCCCTCAGACCGCTTGTCGAGTCCCTGATACTGACGCTGGCGCGCACGCCTGCCGCGCAGAGGCTTGAATTCAAGTCCTGCATAACGGGCGAACCGAGCGTGCCGCTCGATCGCACCGATCTGGCCGAAGTGCTGGGCAATCTCCTGGAAAATGCCGCCCGTCACGCCAAGAGCCAGGTGCGCATTGGCGCGGATGCCATTGCGGGCCCGGCGATCACGGTCGAGGACGACGGGCCGGGCATCGCGGCCGCCGAACGTTCGCGCGTGCTCGAACGCGGTGCGAGACTGGATGAGCGCGGCGAGGGCGCCGGCCTCGGCCTCGCGATCGTTCAGGACGTGCTCAGTGCCTATGGATGGCTGCTTGTCCTCACCGATTCCGAGCTCGGCGGACTGAAAGCCGTCATCGCGCCAGAGGGCAGCCGCGATCGAACGGCCGCTGCTGGTTGAAGACCCTAAAGCGCGATGCGATTAGGATGAAACGTCATCGCTCTTCAGGTTGTTGTTTGAGCATGATCTTTTCGGAAAACCGCTGCGCACTTTTCCGGATCATGCTTTAGCGCCGCACGATCGAGCCGGCGCGGCTGACCAGGCGGGCGAGTGCGCGGAAGCGGCTGCCTACGCGGTCGGCGACGAGGTCGCCGAGGCGGTGCTCGAACACCAGCATCAGCTTGCGGCCCTGGCTGCGGAAATGCGTGGCCGGCAGCACGCCCGGGCGCGCCGCCGAGATCAGATGCGCGACGCGGAACGCCGCGCCCAAGAGGCGCGCGCGTTCGAGCTGCGCCGGCGTCAGCAGCTCCTGCATGGTGACCGGCGGCTGGTTTTCCTCGCTCAGGCCCGCATAGCGATAGAACACCGACAGGCCGACGAAGGCACGCTCGGTGTGGGTGATCGCGCCGAAATTGCCGTTGACGACGAGGCTCAGCGTCTGCTCGCCGCGGTGATCGGGATGCACGCGCCAGCCGATATCGGACAGCAGGCACGCGGTGTGGCGCAAGCGGCGGTCCTCCTCGGTCTCGCGCAGCTTCACCACACGCGCGAGGCGGTCGGTCCAGGCGATCAGCTCGTGGGCGTGCTTGGCCGAGCGCGACAGCAGCTGGTTCAGCTCTTCCGCGGCGCAGATCAGGCCGTCCTTGTTGCGTTCCGGCTCCGACAGCTTCTCGTGCAGCAGGCCCTCGCGCACGCCGAAGGTCGAGAACACGATCGTCTTCGGCTTCGCCACCCGGATGATGTGCTCGAGCACCAGCGCCGCATAGGTGAGAAGGGGGCGGCGGGCATCGGCGACGCTCTCGATGTCGGCGAGCATGTCCGCGGCCGCCAGGCGACGGAGACGACGCGAGAAGTCGAGCGCTTCAGCCGCCGACAGCGAGTAACCGTGCATCACCTGGAGCGGATAGCCGCTCTGGATGATGTGAATGCGCGCCAGCGCGCGCCAGGTGCCGCCGACGGCGTAGAAGGTGCGGCCGCTGCCGGCGGTGAGCTGCGGTACCTCGTCGAGCTCCTCGCGCACGATGCGATCCGCGCGCTTGAGCGATTTATGCGCGAGGTCCTGCAGCGCGAGGCCCCCCAGCGGCAGCGTCACGCCGCTGCGCACGCTGTTCCTGCGCACGTCGATCAATTCGAGCGAGCCGCCGCCGAGGTCGCCGACGATGCCGTCGGGATGATGGATGCCGGAGATCACGCCGAGCGCCGACAGCCGCGCCTCGCGCGGGCCCGAGAGGATCTCGATCTTCACGGCGCAGATGCGCTCGGCCTTCGCGATGAAGTCGGGGCCGTTGGAAGCGTCGCGGCAGGCCGCGGTCGCGATCGCGAACACGCGCCCGACCTGCATCACACGGCACAATGCGCGAAAGCGCCTCAGCGAGGTCAGCGCCTTGTCGACGGCGTCGGGCGCGAGCAGACCGGTGCTCTGCACCTCGCGGCCGAGGCCGCACAGCGTCTTCTCGTTGAAGATCGGAATGAGGCTCCGCGTCAGCCCCTCGTAGACGACGAGACGGACCGAGTTGGAACCGATATCGATGACCGCGACGCTCGAGCCGCGCTTGCGCGGCCGCTTCACGTCGAACATCCCTGATCAGGATTGATGGCGTTCGTTCCGGCGCGTGAGACGACGCGGCGAGGATTCCTTGAGCGACTTTCCACGGCCAGACAGACTCGGATTTGTCATGAAGTAGTTGTGGACGTTGAAAGGCTCCTCGCCTTTCGCGGTCTTCATACGCGTTGAGGACCCGTCCGGCAACAATTGCCAGCTCTGCTCATTGTCCTTGAGATTCGCGACCATGATCTGTTCGAGAACCTGCTGATGCACCGTCGGATTTTGCAGCGGACACAGCACCTCGACGCGGCGGTCGAGGTTGCGCGGCATCATGTCGGCGGAGGAGATATACACAGCCGCTTTGGTGCTCGGCAGGCCCTGGCCCATGCCGAAGCAGTAGATTCGGCCGTGTTCCAGGAAGCGTCCGATGATCGACTTGACGCGGATGTTCTCGGACAGGCCGGGAATGCCGGGGCGCAGGCAGCAGATACCGCGCACCACGAGCTCGACCTGCACGCCGGCCTGGGAAGCCTCATAGAGCGCGTCGATGATGTCGGGGTCGACCAGTGCATTCATCTTCATCCAGACCGCACCGTGGCGGCCGTGGCGCGCATGCGCGGTCTCGCCCTGGATGTGCTCGATGATGCGCTTGCGCAGGGTCAGCGGCGACACCGCCATCTTCTCCAGATCGCTCGGCGCGGCATAGCCGGTGATGAAATTGAACACACGCGCGGCGTCGCGGCCGATGGTCGGATCCGAGGTGAAGTAGGAGAGGTCGGTGTAGATGCGCGCGGTGACCGGGTGATAATTGCCGGTGCCGGTATGGACGTAAGTCGTGAGGCTGCCGCCCTCGCGGCGCACCACCATCGAGAGCTTTGCGTGCGTCTTCAGTTCGAGGAAGCCGTAGACGACCTGCACGCCGGCGCGTTCGAGGTCGCGTGCCCAGCGGATATTGGCTTCCTCGTCGAAGCGCGCCTTCAGCTCGATCAACGCGGTGACGGATTTGCCGGCCTCGGCGGCTTCCGCCAGCGCGCGGACGATCGGCGAGTTGTTGGAGGTGCGGTAGAGCGTCTGCTTGATCGCGACGACATCGGGGTCGCGCGTGGCCTGCTGCAGGAACTGCACCACCACGTCGAAGGATTCGTAGGGATGATGGACCACGAGGTCCTTCTGCCGGATCGCGGCAAAGATGTCGCCGCCATGCTCGCGCACGCGCTCGGGGTGGCGCGGCACGTAAGGGGTGAATTCGAGATCGGGCCGGTCGAGGCGGGTGAGCTGCGAGAGTTCGTTCATCGCTTGCACGCCGTCGACCAGGAACACCTCGTCATCGGCGGCCGACAGCGCGTGCTGAACGAAGTTGCGCAGCTCCTCCGGCATCTTGGCGTCGATCTCGAGCCGGATCACCGATCCGCGGCGGCGGCGCTTCAGCGCGGTCTCGAACAGGCGGACGAGGTCTTCCGCCTCTTCCTCGATTTCGAGCTCGGAGTCGCGGATGATGCGGAAGGCGCCCTGGCCGTGCAGATTGTAGCCTGGGAACAGGCGGTTGATGAACAGGGCGGTCGCCTGCTCCAGCGAGATCAGCCGGACGGCCTTGCCCTCGGTCGGCAGGCGGATGAAGCGGTCGATCTTGCCGGGCATGCGGATCAGCGCGTTCATCTGCTTGCCGTCGGCGGCGCGGGTGAGCTGGAGCGCGATGGTGAAGCCGAGGCTCGGGATGAACGGGAAGGGGTGGGCCGGGTCGATCGCCAGCGGGGTCAGCAGCGGGAATACGTTGCTGAGGAAGTAGTCCTCGATCCAGGTCCGTTCCGCCTTGGTGACCTCCTTGCCCTCGACGAGCACGATGCCGACATCGGCCAGCGTGCCGCGCAGGTCGCGCCAGATCGCCTGCTGGTCGGAGGCGAGCTCGGAGACGGTGCGGTTGATCAGCGCGAGTTGCTCGGATGGCGTCAGGCCGTCGGGGCTGCGTTCGGCAATGCCCTCACGCACCTGGGCCTTGATGCCGGCGACGCGGACCATGAAGAACTCGTCGAGGTTATTCGCCGAAATCGACAGGAATCGCACCCGCTCCAGCATGGGGTGGCTGTGATTGACCGATTCCTCCAGGACGCGGCGGTTGAAATGCAGCCAGGAGAGCTCGCGGTTGATGAATCGCTCGGGACTCGATGCGATCGCCGGCAGGCTCTCGGTCTCTGGGGCTTTTTCTTTAGTTTCAACAGCTTGCGCAGAGTCCATCAGAAGTCGGTCCATCCAGTTCGCCCCAATTTGCGACTTATGCGCAAAACCGGCCGGAGCATGTGTTAGAGCGATGACGTTTCGATGACATTGATGTTCCGCCGGTTCGCCGCGTCAAGCGGGCTTGGCGTGGGTCTGGAGGCGGCCACGGAGGCCGATCAGGCGTCGCGGAGCAGCTCGGCGGCCAGCGCCCGGGTGACCGGGCGGCCGAGCCTGAGGGCTTCGCTGTCGAGCAGTTCCACGGCCTGGCGGGCGGCGGCCGAGGACCGCTCCAGGCGGGTGGCGAGGTAGCCGACCACGCTCTCGTCCACGGTGAGCTGGCGGTCGGCGCAGAATTTGACGATCAGGCCGCGGAACAGCTGGTCGTCGGGCGGTAGCAACGCGACCACTGGAACGGCGCGCAGACGCGAGCGCAGGTCGCGAAGCTCGATCTCCAGCGAGGCCGGCACCTCGCGTCCGGTGAACAGGACGTAGGCGCCATCCTCGCGGGCGAGGTTCATCAGGTGGAAGAGGGCGCGTTCGTCAACTTCCCTGGCCTTGAGATCCTCGACCACCAGCGCGCCGGTGGCGAGCGTGCCCGGGACCCCCGCAGCGGTCAGCGCATTGGCCGTGGTGGAGCGGGCCCCTGATGCCTCGGCCCAGATCGCGGCGAGATGGCTCTTGCCGCTTCCTTCGGGACCGGCCAGCCACATGATCCGGTTCGGCCATTCCGGCCAGCTGTCGATCAGGCCGAGACCGGCCGCATTGGCGGGGCCTTCGAGGAAATTGTCCCGGCTGAGGCTCTCCGCATGCGGAAGCGAAAACGCCAATTGTCGGGGGTGAACGCGGCCTGGCACGCTTGCTTTGCTCCATGCCGGCGCGCCGGCGTCATTCGAAGAGGTCGGACGTATCGAGCGGGAGTTGGCCTTTTACGGGGCCGCATCGCCTCTCATTTGGCCTCGATCGTGCTACTTGGCCTCGATCGTGCTCATGTGCCGCAGCCACTCGACCAGATAGAGCGACACGGAGGAGAGTGTGAAGACCGTGACGAGGCCCATCAGGATGATATCATAAGGGGCCGGCTTGAAGCCGAAGGCAAGCGCTGCCAGCACGAGCGCCGCGAACGCCACCTGTGCCACGGTGTTGAGCTTTGACACTTTCGACGGCTTCATCTCGACGGGCCGGTCGAATAGCCAGGACACGATCACGGCGGCGACGATCATGATGTCGCGCGAGACCACCAGGATCACGATCCAGCGCGGAATTGCGCCCCAGATGCCCAGCGCCATGTAGATCGAGACCAGCAGCGCCTTGTCCGCGAGCGGGTCGAGCAGGGCGCCGAGCTCGCTCGTCATGTTGAAGCGCTTGGCCAGGAAGCCGTCCACGGCGTCGCTGATACCGGCGATCAGGAAGACGGCGAACGCGACCTCCATTTGGCTCGACACGATGGCCCAGACGATGATCGGGACCAGCATGATGCGGCCCAGGGTAATGATATTCGGAATACTCACGAAAGCGCTTCCCGGCACCCGGTCTGACCTCGAATCCGGCCTCTCGGGAGGCTGAACCGGTTGATATCTCTACATAGTATACGGCGGTGCGCCATGCGAGCCATTGCGCGTCCCCGGAATTCGACGTAACCAGCCGCGAACCCACTGGAAATCGGGCATGACCGACCGCAAAAACGGCCTCACTTACGCCGATTCAGGCGTCGATATCGATGCGGGCAACCGCCTGGTCGACCTGATCAAGCCGATGGTGCGCGCCACCGCACGGCCGGGCGCCGACGCCGAGATCGGCGGTTTCGGCGGCCTGTTCGACCTCAAGGCGGCCGGTTTCAAGGATCCGGTCCTCGTGGCCGCGACCGACGGCGTCGGCACCAAGGTCAAGATCGCGATCGAGACCGGGCTGCATGGCGGGATCGGCATCGATCTCGTCGCCATGAGCGTCAACGACCTCGTGGTGCAGGGCGCCGAGCCGCTGTTCTTCCTGGACTATTTCGCGTGCGGCAAGCTCGATCCGGAGGCGACGGCCTCGATCGTCGCAGGCGTCGCGGAGGGCTGCCGCGAATCCGGCTGCGCCCTGATCGGCGGCGAGACCGCCGAGATGCCCGGCCTGTACAAGGACGGCGACTACGACCTCGGCGGCTTTGCCGTCGGTGCTGCGGAGCGGGGCACGCTGCTGCCGCGCAAGGACATCGCGGCCGGCGACGCCGTGATTGGCCTCGCCTCGTCGGGGGTGCATTCCAACGGCTTCTCGCTGGTGCGCAAGATCGTGGAACAATCGGGCCTCGGCTTCGAGGCGCCGGCGCCGTTCGCCCCGGTCATGACCCTTGGCGGCGCGCTGCTGACGCCGACGAAACTTTACGTCAAATCCTGCCTGCGCGCGATCCGCGAGACCGGCGCGGTGAAGGGGCTCGCCCACATCACCGGCGGCGGCTTCACCGACAACATTCCGCGCGTGCTGCCGAACAACCTCGGTGTCGGCATCGATCTGGCCCGCCTGCCGGTGCTGCCGGTGTTCAAATGGCTGGCCGCGCAGGCCGGCATCGCCGAGCTGGAGATGCTGCGCACCTTCAACTGCGGCATCGGCATGATCGCGATCGTCGAGCCCGACAAGGTCGACGAGGTCATGCAGGTCTTCACCGACGCCGGTGAGACCGTGGCGCAGCTCGGCACCGTGATCCCGGCCGAGGGCGAGCACCGCGTCGTCTATAACGGCCATCTCGACATGGCACTGTAATGACTGGCGCTGTGATGAAGCGCCGCGTCGCCATCCTGATCTCCGGCCGCGGCTCCAACATGTCCGCGCTGATCAGGGCCGCAAGCGCGGCGGATTTCCCGGCGGAGATTTCGCTCGTCATCTCGAACAAGGCCGATGCGCTCGGCCTTGAACGGGCCAAGGCAAGCGGCGTGAACACGCTGGTGATCGAGAGCAAGCCGTTCGGCAAGGACCGCGCCGGTTTCGAGAAGGTGCTGCAGGCGGCGCTCGACCAGCACGGCATCGAGCTGATTTGTCTGGGCGGCTTCATGCGCCTGTTCACGGCCGAGTTCACCAGGGCATGGTACGGGCGGATGCTCAACATCCATCCCTCGCTGCTGCCGTCCTTCCCCGGTCTCGACCCGCACGGCCAAGCCTTGCGCGCCGGCGTCAAGCTGTCCGGCGCGACGGTGCACTTCGTCATCCCCGAGACCGATGCCGGCCCGATCGTGATGCAGGGCGCGGTTCCCGTCGGCGACCACGACACGGGCGATACGCTGTCGGAGCGCATCCTCGAGGTCGAGCACCGCATCTATCCGGAAGCGCTACGTCTGCTCGCGACCGGCAAGGTCCGGATCGAGGGTGATGTGTGCAAGACGGCGGGGAGCGCGGCGTCGGAGAATTTTCTGGTTGCGCCGGTGGTGCGCTAGGCGGGGCCTGCTGGACTCAGGCGCCGCGGAATAGCTCATCCACCGGTTTGTCGATCGGGCGGGGCTGATCGAATACACCCGCGAACGTCTCGTCTGAAAGTTCCGAGCCGAAAACATCGAAGGCAGTTTGCACCCCGATATCAATGCGCGCGGTATCGCGCGCAGAATCTGGACGCAAGTATTCGTCAGTCGTTATCGATGGCCGCTTGGTGGCGATAGTCTTAGCTCCAGGCAACTGCTCTTCGGTATTATGTCGTCCAATACAAACAAAATCCCCCGGCAGAGCCGGGGGCAACGTCATGATCTCTCGCGCTTTGGCTCGAGAGATATCAGGAGACCTTGAGGTTCTCCGCGGATGCTTTGCCGCGGTTCTCCACGAGGTCGTATTCAACCACCTGGTTCTCGTTGAGGGTCGAGAGTCCGGCACGCTCGACGGCGGAGATGTGGACGAACACGTCCTTGTCGCTGCCGTTCGGCTTGATGAACCCATAGCCCTTGGTCGGGTTGAACCATTTGACGGTGCCCTTTTGCGGCATCGCTAGTCTCCTCCACTAGATATAAAAAAGACGCGGCCGCTTTTCGCGTGCCACGCCACAAACGGGCTTCCGGGAGTCTGTTCGAGTCTTGAATCTCAATGTCGCGAAACGCACAGCAGAGCGGCCAATTCCGATTGTGTCCAACATTGCAACATGAAAATCGCCCGTTAGCAAGCTGCGCGTAAATTTCAAGACGGGCGGATTGTGCCGTTCTGCAATTTCCGACCTGTGGCCGCGGAACCACAATCGAGGGCAATAGCCTCGGTCACCGCGGGCTAAGCGGTTGACCCTCCGTGGCAGTTCGGCACAAATCGCGACATGCGTGCGCCGCGCGTGTTGCATTTTTGCGCGCCGCCATTTGCTTCGGGATTTGTCGTCATGTGCTGCACATCGCAGCCCTCCGGGACACGGCAGACGATCGGGCTGGACCGCGTCCGCAGGGTCGCGGCAGCGATCGCGACGGCGTTTGCGATCGTCGTGATGTCGGCCACGTCGCCAGTCTTCGCGCAAAGCCCGACGCCTACGCCGACCCCGACGCCCACGCCGTCGCCCACCCCGATCCCGTCCCCGTCGGCCGGCAACGCCGCGCTCGATCTCGGCTCGAATTTCCTGGAGCGGCTCGGCAACCGGGCATCGAACGGTTTCGACCGGGCGTTCCGGTCCAATCCCGGTGGCGGCGGCGCGTCCGCCAGCACCGAAGACCCGCGCTACCGCACCTGGTTCGAGGGCTACGGCATCTCAGTCCGGACCGATGCGCAAGGCGACTTCGTCGGCGACAGGCGCAAGACGGTTGGCGGCGTCGCAGGCTTCGGCGCGCGCGTGGCCCCGGGCGTCAATCTCGGCTTCTCGGTCGACCAGAGCCACACCGACATCGACGTGCCGCTGGCGCTGCAGTCGGCCACGCTCGACCTGACGCAAATCGGCTTCAACGGCTCGGTCGACAAGGGGCCATGGACCTGGGCCTTTGCCGTGGTGCACGGTTTCGGCAGGGTCCGTTCCAGCCGCGACACCGGCCTTGGCCTTGCGACCGCGGGCTATCGCGCCGCGGTCGATGGCGCGCTGACCGAGATCAGCTATTACTGGACCAAGGACCAGATGCGCATCGTGCCCAAGGGCGCACTGGAATATGTGCGCGCCACCAGCGCGGCGTTCCAGGAGGCCGGCGGCCTCGACCCGCTCAACGTTGGTTCGACGGCGCTCTCACGCGCACGCATCATGATCGGGGCCGAGATCGGCCGCTACTTCATCATCGACCAGAAGATCCTGGACCTGTCCGGCTACGGCAAGTTCGTTGACAATTTCCACCAGGATCTGGGATCGGTCCAGGTCAGCCTCGGCGCCCAGAACATTGTCGTTCCCGGCATCGGCGAGAGCCGTTACGGCGTGGATGCCGGTGCCTCGGCTTCGCTCAGCCTGACCAGCGTCGCGCGGCTCTACGTCAATTACGACGGCAAGTTTCGCAACGAGCTGACCTCGCACCAGGGCACGGTCGGGTTCGAATATCGCTGGTAGGCGCAGCCTCCTAGGTCGGCGTCGCCGCGACATATCCCGTCAATCCAAAACCCTCGCGCGCCGCCGTCATCATCGGCACCAGCGCGTTCGGATGGATGAACTCGTCGCGGAAGCAGGGATAGGTCTTGGCATCGAAGATCTTCTTCAGCCAGTCGACCACGATCTTGTGGCGCTCGGAGGTGCGGAATTCCCGGTGATAGGTGAGCCAGAGATCGGCGTGGTGGCTGACGCCGAGATCGACGGCGATCAGCGGCGCGCCGAGCGCGATCGAGACCGTCGGCAGGAAGCCGATGCCGGCGCCGCGCTCGACGGCATAGAGCACGCCGACCGAGGAGTTGGTCTTGATCCCGACGATGCCCTCGAGCGACTTCAGTCCGAGCACGCGCGCGTAGGCGCCGTCGTCGACCTGCGGCGCGCTCTGCTTGATGATGCGGTGGTTCCTCAGGTCGGCCAGCGTCGCCGGCACGCCGTAGAGATTTTCGTACTCCTTGGAGACGAAGGGATAGATGTGCAGACGCCCGAGCTTGGCGACGATCAGATCCGGATTGGTCGGCGGCTCGAGCTGGATCGCGATGTCCGATTCAAGCCGTGCGACGTCGGCCTGCTCCATCGCGCAGCGCAGATCGACGGTGATCTTGCGGTAGGTCTTCTGGAAGTCGATCAGTCGCGGCAGGATCCAGAAATTGCCCGGGCCTTCCGTCACCGCGACGCGCACTGTGCCTGAGGTGTCGTTCGACGACCGCGAGGCGCGCCGGAAGACGTTGAAGGCATGACGCTCCATATGCGCAACGTCGGCGATCATCGCGGTGCCTTCATCGCTGAGCGTGAGCCCGCTCTGGTCGCGCAGGAACAGCTTGCAGCCGATGCTCTCTTCGAGCCGGTCGATCCGGCGCATCAGCGTCGTGGAGGTGAGCCCGAGCTCCTCAGCGGCGTTGCGAAAACTTTTATATTTTGCGCACGCTAAAAACAGTTTCAAATCGTCCCAGGACGCGCCCAGGGCTTCTTCACGGTGCTGCATCATAGCAGCACCCCGGTGCAATAACTGCTGCATACTCCTGATCCCCAGCCGCTAAGCTCGTCGGCATAGCGGGGCACGAAAGCCCGGACGATAGAGGCGCGATATGGCTATGGAAAGGGGCTCGTTTGCCGCAAGGCATGATTTCGATGCCTTGCCGCTGAGCCCGGATGTGGATGTCCGCTGCGCGCAATTGTCCGAAATTGCACCGCTTTCGCAGATGGCGCACCGGCTGGTGCCGGGCGTGCGGATCGGGACAGCCGAACTTGCGCATTACTTCACGTTCGATCCCCAGAGCATCCTGACGTTCCGCCGAAAAGGCGATCTCGTCGGCGGCATGGCTTTCCTGTTTCTCAATGACCGCGGGCACGATGCGCTGCTGCTCGACGAGATCTGCCTCGCCGCGCCCGAGACGCGCTATCTCGCTTCCGCGAACGAAGAGGTCGCTGCCATCTACATCTGGGCGATCGCGGCGACGGGACGCGGTATCGCCGGTCTCGGCAAGGCTGCAGCACATCTGCGACAGCTAAGGTTTCGCAGCGCCGATTGCTATGCGCAGCCGTCAACGGTGGCCGGACGCGACATCATGAAGGCGACCGGCTTTGCGCCGGTCCCGAGCTTCCAGCCCGACCTCTGGTGCTACGAGCGGCCCTGGCATCGGCAGCC
>NZ_AJQF01000027.1:0-19964 GCF_000261705.1 Bradyrhizobium genomosp. III
ATCCAAGCAAGGAGTTTTGCAGATGCACGGTACTAGGATTCCCGTCGCCAAGCCCTGTTCCCGCGCCATCACCATCCGCCTTGCGCGCGATCCAAGCGATCTCATGCTGGTCACTGCCATTCGCTCGGCGGTCTATCTCGCCGAGCAGGATTGTCCGTTCGAGGAGGAGTTCGACGGCAACGACATGGTCGCGGCCCATTTCATCGGCTTCGTCGGCAACGAGCCCGCAGGCTGCCTGCGGGTGCGCTTCTTCGGCGATTTCGCCAAGGTGGAGCGGCTCGCGGTCCGCCACCAATACCGGCGCTCGCGCGTCTCGTTCAAGCTGGTGCAGGCCAGCGTCGACTATGTGAAGCGCAAGGGTTTTCGCAAGATCTACGGCCAGGCGCAGGACAGGCTGGTCGATTTCTGGGCCCATTTCGGCGCCAAGCCGCTCGGCCACAATCGCAAGGTCACGTTCTCGGATTTTTCCTACACGGAAATGCTGCTGGAGATCGAGCCGGGACCGGACGCGATCACGCTGGACAGCGATCCCTACGTGATCATCCGCCCCGAAGGCGATTGGGACCGGCCGGGCGTGCTCGACGCTTCGGCGGGGCGGGCGGTGACCTCACCGCTGCGGGATCTCGCGCTCGCCGACCGTTGAAACTGGTGCAGCTCTGCGCAAGACAATGCTGGCTTCCATTCACGAAGATCCGCCGATCCTGGTCTGCGCGGATCTCCAGGTCGAATATCTGACCCCTGGGCGCCGCCACGTCGTCCTCGACGGCGACGCCGTCACTGCGCGCTGCCTGGAACTCCTGACCTTGTGGCGGGGCAATCTCTGGCCGGTGATGCATCTGAAGCGCATCGCACAGGCGGCGTGGTTCAATCCGGCATCGAGGCTGACCGATTGGATCGCGGAGACCAAGCCGCGGCCGGGAGAAATGACGTTCGACCATCCGCTGCCGTCGGCCTACAGCTCGTCGCGGTTTGTGGACTACATGTCCAATATCCGCACTGTGCGCTGCATTCTGATCGGTTTTTCCCTGGACGAGACCATCCTGGCCACCGCCGTTGATGGGTTTCACCGCAGCCATCGCTACCAGGTCGTCGCTGACGCCGCGGCTTGCCGGCAGCCGGGTACGGGCGATGCCGCCGCCTATAAGCATGCGGTAGTGAATGTCATCGGGAATTTTGCTACAATCCAGTCCAGCGCCGAACTGATCAGAACCAGCGGCGCCGTTGCGGTGTAGGCGGCCGCGACCGGCGGATGGGGTGAGAGATTGTCACGGGGAGACGAGCTCAAGGAGCTGGCGAGCGATCTGTCGCGTGCGGCCGAGAGGGCGCGCGGGCTGGGTTTGCCGACGACGGTCTATCTGCTCTCGATGGCGCTGGTGGAGGTGAGGGAGGCCGCCGCCGGCACTGACGACGGGCATGACGACGACGCGGCATGAGAGCTGCTCCACGTGTTGCTTCGTCATGAGCGGATTTGTCACGTGCGGCTTTGTCACGTGCGGCAATGTCACGTGCAGCTTTTTCGCGTGCATCTTTGTGCATCGCTGCTGAGCGCTTGCTGCCGACGAATTGGCGTTGCAAGTTCTGCGCTGTCGCAATAGCCAAGGTACTTGATCATCGAGTGATGACGCCGGCTGTGCCTGCGACGTGACGCTTTCAAGGATCCTCGCAAATGTCCATGCTGCCCAATTCGCAAGAGGCCCGGGATGTGGCCTATCAGCTCCATCCCTACACCAATGCGCGCACCCATCAGCAGGCCGGTCCCCTGGTGATCGAGCGCGGCGAGGGTCCCTACGTCTTCGATGCGTCGGGCAAGCGCTATTTCGAGGCGATGGCCGGCCTGTGGAGCGTCGGGCTCGGCTTCAACGAGAGGCGGCTGGTCGAGGCTGCACACAAGCAGATGCTGGCGCTGCCGTTCTATCACACGTTCTCCGCCAAATCGCACGGGCCCTCGATCGACCTTGCCGAGAAACTGGTCGCGCTCGCGCCTGTGCCGATGAGCAAGGTATTCTTCACCAATTCCGGCTCGGAAGCCAACGACACCGTCCTCAAGCTGATCGCCTATCGCTCCAACGCGCTCGGCCAGCCCCAGCGCAAGAAGGTGATCAGCCGGATGCGCGCCTATCACGGCGTCACCATTGCCTCGGCGAGCCTCACCGGCCTGCCGAACAACCACCGCTCGTTCGATCTGCCGCTGCCGAACATCCTGCACACGGGCTCGCCGCATTTCTACAAGGACGGCGCCCCCGGCGAGACCGAGGAAGCGTTTGCGACGCGCCGGGCCGAGGAGCTCGACGCGCTGATCCAGAAGGAGGGTCCCGATACGATCGCGGCGTTCTTCGGCGAGCCGGTGATGGGCGCGGGCGGCGTCATCGTGCCGCCGGCGACCTATTGGGACAAGATCCAGGCGGTCCTGAACAAGTACGACATCCTGCTCGTCGCCGACGAGGTGATCTGCGGCTTCGGCCGGACCGGCAAGATGTTCGGCTGCGAGACCTACGGCATCAAGCCTGACGTGCTCGTGGTTTCCAAGCAGATCACCTCGAGCTATTTCCCGTTCTCGGCCATCATCATGAACGATCGCATGTTCGAGCCGATCGCGGACGAGAGCAACAAGATCGGCGTGCTCGGCCACGGCTTCACCGCGGGCGGTCATCCGGTCGGATCGGCGGTTGCGCTGGAAAACCTCAAGATCATCGAGGAGCGCGGCCTGGTCGCGCATGCCGCCGAGCTCGGCGCCTACATGCAGGGCAGACTGCGCGAGCTCACCAGCCATCCGCTGGTCGGCGAGGTCCGCGGCGTCGGCATGATCGCGGCAATCGAGCTCGTGCTCGACAAGGGGCGCAAGACCGCAGCGGCGACGCCGGGCGCAGTCGGTGGCATCGCCAGCCGCATGCTCCAGGAGCGCGGCGTGATCTCGCGCAACATGCTGGACGCCATCGCCATCTGCCCGCCGCTGATCGTCACCAAGGCGCAGATCGACGACCTCGTCGCCGCCATTTCGGGCGTGCTGAATGACATGAAGGCGGAAGTGGCGAAGCTGACGCCGGCGTAGGCTCTTGTCTGGGCGCTCAATCTAACACCGTCACCCTGAGGTGGCCGCTTCTTCAGCGGCCCTCGAAGGGCGACGGCCCGGCTGGCTCGCAGTGTGGCCGCTCATCCTTCGAGGATCCCCGTGCGATGCTTTGCATCGCACGCCTTTGCAGACAACGGCTTCGCCGTTGCGCGGGGATGACGGTCTGAATTATGCCGCGTTGATAGCTGGCGGCAGCCTTACGCCCGCTGCACCCCGATCACGCGGCCCTTCTCGATCGCCAGCGCCAGCTCGCCGCGCTTGAGCTTCAAGGCGGCATCGCCGAACAGCTCGCGGCGCCAGCCGCGCAAGGCGGGGACGTCGGCTTCGTCGTCGGCTGCGATCTCTTCGAGATCGTCGACGGTGGCAATCACCTTGCTGGCGACCGCATGCCGCTCCGCGGTCATGCGCAGCAGCACCTTCAAGAGCTCGACGATGGCGGCGCCATTGTTGTTGTTGCGCGGCTTCTCCAGCTTCGGCAGCGTCGAAAAATCCCGCGCCAGCCCGCGCTCGACCGCGGCGACGATGTCCGCGCCCCATTTGGATTTCTCAAAACCCTTCGGCACCGAGCGCAGATGGGCGAGCTTCTCGAGCGTGTTCGGCGCGTGGGTCGCGATATCGCTGACGGCCTCGTCGCGCAGCACGCGGCCGCGCGGCACGTCGCGGCTCTGCGCCTCCTGCTCGCGCCAGGCGGCGACCTCCATCAGGACCGCGAGATCCTTCGGCTTGCGCACGCGCGTCTTCAGCCGCTCCCAGGCGCGCTCGGGGTGGAAGTCGTAGGTCCGGGGCGAGGTCAGGACCTCCATCTCGATGGAGACCCATTCGCTGCGGCGGCGCTTCTTGAGGTCGGCATCGAGCGCTGCGAACACGTCGCGCAAATGCGTGACGTCGGACACGGCGTAATGCATCTGCTCCTTGGTCAGCGGCCGGCGCGACCAGTCGGTGAAGCGGTGGGTCTTGTCGGGGCGGTGGCCGGTGACTTTCTCGACCAGCGCGTCGTAGGCGATGCTGTCGCCGTACCCCAGCACCATCGCGGCAACCTGGGTGTCGAACACCGGATGCGGGATGATGTTGGCCTGGTGCCAGATGATCTCGATGTCCTGACGGGCGGCGTGGAAGACCTTCAGCACGGCCTCGTTGGCCATCAGCTCGAAGAACGGCTTGAGGTCGATCCCCTCGGCCAGGGTATCGACGACGACGGCTTCCTCGGCGCTGGCCATCTGCACCACGCATAGCAGCGGGTAGTAGGTGGTCTCGCGCAGGAACTCGGTATCGACGGTAATGACGGGGTGCTTGGCCAGCCGGCTGCAGGCAGCCGCGAGGTCAGCGGTGGTGGTAATCAAATCCATGAACGGCCCATGACACTTGATATCAGCCGTTCTGCCGAAAGCGCTGTGATGTCAAGGGGCTCGATGCGAATTCGAGCCTTGCATTTGGACCGGAATCGCTTTTTCCGACGAAATTCCTATTCGTAGCGGACCCGGTGCGAGGATTTGCGGGCACAGGGCAACGCCACCACGACCACGCACATGGCGACCAACGCCAATCCCAGGAACTCGAAAACCAACAGATCCACGGCGAAATCTCCAGAAACATTGATAGATTTGTCGGGGGTGCGTTGAGGGTCTGTTAATTGCGATGGTTACCGGCGGTGCGGGCCGCCGGATGGTGGACGGGGGGTTAATACGGGCGGCCGCCTAAAACGAAATCGGCGCCCCGCATGACGGAGCGCCGATGGTCGTTGGCGATGCAGCGATCCTTACGGCAGCTTCAGCGACGTCTCCGCATTGTACGGCTTCAGCGTCTCATCCGCGGCCTTCTGGGCGGCGGCGAGGGCCTCCTTCGGCTGCTTCTTGCCGTTGAGGACCAGCATCACCTCGTCCTCCAGCGTCTTGCGCACCGGGACGGTCTTGTAGGTCGCAAACCAGGGCTTTGCGACATCGAGCTGCTCGACGGCGGTCTTGGCGTCCGGGTTCTTGCTCAGGAAGTCGACCATCTCAGGCGTCTTGTAGGCGGCCATGTTGGGCGCGAAATAACCGGTGGCGCGGCTCCACCAGCCGCTCTTCTCGGGCGAGGTCATCCACTTGATCAGCGTCCAGGCGGCCTTCTGCTTGTCGGCCTCGAGGCCGGCCGGAACGATCAGCGAGGCGCCGCCGATCGGCACGGCGTTGCGGACGTTGCGCGGGATGAAGGCGACCTTGTAGGCGAACTTGGCGTTGTCGCGCACGTAAGTGAGCGAGCCCGTCGACAGCATCATCATCGCAGCATTGCCTGAGATGAAAGAGGTGCTGACGGCAGGGCCGGGCGTGGCGCCGGGCGCATGGACCTTGTGCTTGGTGACAAGGTCGTTCCACCAGGTCAGTGCGCCCAGCATCGAGGGCGTGTCGTAATAGACCTCGCCGCCGAACTCCTCGTTGTAGTAGCGCCCGCCATTGCTCATGGTCAGCGTTTCCATCATCCAGCCGCAATAGTCATACGCGCAGGGAATCGCAATGCCCCATTGGGTCACCTTGTCGCCCTCGCGCTTGGTGAGCTTCTTGGCCCAGTCGGTGAGCTCGGCCCAGGTCTGCGGCGGCTTGTTCGGATCGAGGCCGGCTTCCTTGGCCTTGTCGGCGTTGATGTAGAGCAGCGGCGTCGAATTGTGGAACGGCACGCCGTAGACCGAGCGGTTGATCACCGCGTTGCCCTGCAGCGCGGGGAAGAACTGGCCGAGGAACTGCTCCTTGGTGGTGCCGTCGGCCTTGATCAGGGCATCGAGATTGGTGAGCTCGTTCTCGATCTGCATGTCGAGCAGGAAGTTGGCCGACATGATCACGGCGGACGGCGGCTTGCCGGCCTTGATCGCAGCGCGCGTCTTGATCAGCGTGTCGTCATAGGAGCCGGTGTAGACCGCGGTTGCCTTGACGTCCGGATGGGTCTCGTTGAACTCCTTGATCAAGGTGCCCATGTCGCGGGCGAGCTTGCCGTCGACGGGGACGGGGAAGAACAGATCAATTTCGGTCGGACCTTCGCCGGCGAGAGCCGGAAAGGCGAGGGCGCCTGCCATAGAGCCTGCCATGGCGAGGCCTAGCATGAGCCTGCGGGAAAACAGCATCGAAGAATCTCCTATTTGATGCCTGAGGTGACGAAAGAGCTGATGAAGCGCTTCTGGAAGATCAGGAAGGTGATGAGCAGCGGCGCGATCACCATCAGCGTGCCGGCGGCGATGGTGCCCCACGCTTGCGTGCCCTCCGCGGTCTTGGTGAAGACCGAGAGCCCGACCGTGAGCGGCCGCTTGTCCGGCGAGTTGATCACCATCAGCGGCCACAGGAAGTCGTTCCAGTGGCTGGTGACGGAGATGATGGCGAAGGCCGAGAAGCTCGGCACCGACAGCGGCACGTAGATGTGGCGGATGCGCTGGAACAGGCTGGCGCCATCGATCAGCGCGGCGTCTTCCAGTTCGGTCGGAATGGCTTCGAACGCCTGCCGCATCAGGAAGGTGCCGAAGGCGGAGGCGAAGAACGGCATCATCACGCCGGTGAGCGTGTCGTAGAGGCCGAGCTGCGCCACCAGCGACAGGTTCGGTACGATCAGCAGCACCGGCACCAGCATCAGCTGCATCAGGAACAGATAGAAGATCAGCGTCTTGCCGACGAAGGCGAGGCGGGCGAAGGCAAAGCCCGCCAGCGTGATCGTGGCGAACTGCACCAGCAGAATGCCGGCGCAGATGATCGTGGTGTTGAGCGTGTAGCGCGGGAAATCGCCGATCTCCCAGGCATCCCTGACATTGTCGAGCGTCGGCTTCAGGCTCGGCATCAACTCGGCCATGGCGTTGATGCCGTCGGAGGCCGGGCGCAGCGTCGCCACGACCATCCACAGGAACGGGATGAGCCAGACGATCGCGAGCAGCACGGTCAGCAGGAAGCCGAGCTTGGGCGTGATCTCGCCCCTTGTGGCGAGCGGGGCGTCCCTGAACAGGCGGTCGAACAGCTTCATGGCCCGCCCTCGCGGTTGGCCATGGTGCGGAAGGAGAGCGCGGTGAGGCCCATCAGTGCGGCGAGAGTCAGCAGCGTCGCGGCCGAGGCCTTGCCGACGTCGTAATGCTCGACCGCCTGCTGGTAGATGTAGAACAGCACGAGGTTGGTCGAGTTCGACGGTCCGCCCTGGGTCATGACGAAGACGTGGTCGACCTGCGTCACCGCGTTGAGCGTGGCGATCACGGTAACGAACAGGAAAGTGGGCTTGAGCTCCGGCAGGATGATGTGGCGCAGGCGCATGTAAGGCCCGGCGCCGTCGAGATGTGCGGCCTCCATCACGTCTTCGGGCACGGCCTGGAGGCCGGCGAGGAAGAACAGCATGTAATAGCCCGCGTTCTTCCAGATCGTGATGACCATGATCGCGTAAAGCGCGATATCGGGGTCGCCGAGCCAGTTCGGCAGCACCGGAAGCAAGCGGCCAATGTAGTAGTCGAGCAGGCCGACATTGGGCAGGAAGATGAACATGAACAGCGCGGAGGCCGCGACCATCGGGATCAGCACCGGCAGGAACAGTGCCGTGCGCAGCGCGCTGCTCACGGCGTTGGTGCGCGACAGCGCCAGCGCGAACAAGAGCGCGAGGCCGATGCTGGGGACCGCGGTGCCCACAGCATAGACGAGATTGTTGACGACCGCGCCGGAGAAAGCGGGGTCGGCCAGCACCGCTGCGACGTTGTCGAGACCGACGAAGCGGACCGGCGCCTTCGGCGTGGCGCGCTGGTAGAGCGCATCGACGAGCACGCGGCCCATCGCGCCATAGGTGAACAGCGCGAGGAAGACCAGCGAGGGCAGCAACAGGAGATAGGCGGGCAGCGAAGCTCTGAAGCGCGTGCCGAGGCGCTTCAGGACGTCCAGGCGCGCCGCCGCCGAGGTCGCGACCGGAAGAGCCGCGGGTTCGGCGAGGCTCATCTCACCGCGCCGGGAAATTGAGCGCATAGTCGCGGCCGTCCGTTCCCACGGGTGGTTCGAACGGGAAGCGCAGACTTTCGTCGAGGAAGTCGTGGCTGTGCACGACGAGGTTCTCGTCGTCGATCAGCACGACGCCATAGGCGGGCGGCTCGTGGCTGGCCAGATGCGGCGCGCCGGCGTCGAGCTCGAACCAGACCTGGTGGTTGGTGCCGCGCAAGGTCGAGAACGGGATCTTGCCGTAGCTGCCGAAGATGGGACGGTGTACATGGCCGAAGAACAGATGGCGGATGCGGGCGCGATAGGGTGCGATCACCTCGGCAAATTCGGCACTCTGCTTCAGCCCGATCTCGTCCATCGCATGGACGCCGATCGGGAAGGGCGGGTGATGCATGAACACGACGAACGGCTGGTCGGCAGGCGCAGCCGCGAGCGTCTTCGCGAGCCAGTCGAAGCGCTTGGCGCACATCTCGCCGGCGTGGCTGGTCTCGTCCAGCGTGTCGAGGAAGACGAACAGGCCGTGCTCGGTGGTGCGCGTGCCCTGCACGAAGCCGTTGGCATCGCGCGGCGCAGCCTTCAGGCTATCGAGGCAAGTCACGCGCTTGTCGTGATTGCCGACCATGGCAATGTAAGGGATTTTGAGCGCGGCCATCGCGTCGGCGAAATTGGCGTAGGACTCCGGCTCGCCCCAATGCGTGAGGTCGCCGGTCACGACCGCGAACGCCGCGTCGGACTGATGCTTGTTGATGTCGGCAATCGCAGCGTCCAGCCGGGCGCGCGGGTCGAGGCCGTAGAGCTTCAAGCCGGGGTTCGCCAGATGCGTGTCGGTGATGTGGATGAATTTGAAGGGCATGGCGCGCTTTGTCGGGACGGTTGGAGGATGGGCGCTTCCGGCAAGACGACCCTGACAGGCGGTTAGAGGGCGTGTGTTTCAGTTTGATGACAGCGGTTCCTGCGTCCACAGTGCTACGCTTCGTAGGGTGGATTAGCCGAAGGCGTAATCCACCACTGTAAGCCAACTGCAAGTTGTGCTATTTGCCATGCATGTCCGACTACCGCCGCGCATTCGTCCCGGGAGGATGCTGGTTCTTTACCGTGAACCTGCTCGATCGGCGGAAAGCTCTTTTGACCGACCAGATTGAGAGCCTGCGAGACGCGGTCGCCGCAATGCGACAGAGCCACCCCTTCGCAATCGATGCTTTCGTGGTTCTGCCGGACCATCTCCACGCAATCTGGAAGCTGCCGTCGGGCGACGCCGATTTTTCGGTGCGCTGGCGCTTGATCAAGCCTCGTTTCGCCAAAGCACTCCCGGTGACCGAGCGGCTGAGCGCTGTCCGTTTCTCACGGAATGAACGCGGCATATGGCAGCGACGGTTCTGGGAGCACCTGATCCGGGACGAGGCCGACTACGCCCGCCACGTCGAGTATTGTTATTACAATCCCGTCAAGCACGGGCATGTGTCGCGAGTCTGCGACTGGCCGTATTCGTCATTCACCGCGATGTTCGTGCAGGACTGCTTCCGGAGGATTGGGGCGGAGACACTCAGTTCATCGGCGAGTTCGGAGAGCGGACGTGATAGCCGCGCCAATCTGTAGGGTGGATGAGCGAAGCGTAATCCACCTCTTTGCCTCCGCCGTCGAAGGAAGTGGTGGATTACGCCTTCGGCTAATCCACCCTACGCATTGAATGTTTGGTTAGGTCCCGCAGAACGTCTGCAACACCCGCTGGTCCGGCAGCGGTGGATCGGCATAGGCGGCGTAATCCGGCTGGTCGTCGAACGGTTTCGCCAGCACCTTCACCAATTCCTCGAATGGCGCGTAATTGTCGTCGTTGACGGCGGCCTGGATCACGGCCTCGACGCGGTGGTTGCGCGGGATGAACATGGGATTGACGGCGTGCATGGCCGCCTGCCGCTCGGCCGCGCTCTGCGGCTCCAGCGCGATGCGTGCGCGCCAGCGGCCGGCCCACTCGTCGAAGGCCGCGGGCTGCATGAACTGCGCGCGCGCATCCGCAGTGTCATCGACGGCGGCGTCGCCGAGCTTGCGGAAGGTGAGGGTGAAGTCGGCCTGGTTCTTGGCCATGGCGTCGAGCAGGTCCTGGATCAGCGCCTCGTCGCCGTCGCGCTCCGTGAACAGGCCGACCTTTTTGCGCAGGCCGGCTTGATAAGCCGCGCTGAACTGGTCTGAGAACGCGCCGAGGATGTCCTGGGCCTCCGCGACCGCCTTCTCCTGCTCGTCGGAGAACAGCGGCAGCAGGCATTCGGCGAGGCGCGTCAGATTCCACAGCGCGATACGCGGCTGGTTGGCATAGGCGTAGCGGCCCATCTCGTCGATCGAGGAGAACACCTGCGAAGGGTTGTAGGCGTCCATGAAGGCGCAGGGTCCGTAATCGATGGTCTCACCGGAGATGGAGCTGTTGTCGGTATTCATGACGCCGTGGATGAAGCCGACCAGCAGCCAGCGCGCGACGAGATCGGCCTGGCGCGCGACGACGCCGGCGAGCAGCGCATGATAGGGCCGCTCGGCGCCGACTAGTTCGGGATAGTGCCTGGCGACGACGTGGTCGGCGAGCCGGCGGATCGCATCGGTGTCACGGCGCACGGCGAAGAACTGGAAGGTGCCGACGCGGATATGGCTGGAAGCAACACGCGTCAGCACCGCGCCGGGCAGCGCGGTCTCGCGGATGACGTGCTCGCCGGTGACGACGGCGGCGAGCGAGCGGGTGGTCGGGATGCCCAGCGCATACATGGCTTCACTGACGATGTATTCGCGCAGCACAGGTCCGAGCGCGGCGCGGCCGTCGCCGCGGCGGGAGAACGGGGTGGGGCCCGAGCCCTTGAGCTGGATGTCGCGGCGGATGCCGTCGCTGTCGATGACCTCGCCGAGCAGGATGGCGCGGCCGTCGCCGAGCTGCGGCACGAACTGCCCGAACTGATGTCCGGCATAGGCCATGGCGATGGGATCGGCGCCGGCGGGAACCGTTTTGCCGGCCAGGATCGCCGCGCCCTCCGGGGTCTCCAGCAGGTCAGGATCGAGCCCGAGCTGGACCGCCAGCGGGCGGTTCAGCTTGATCAGCCGGGGGGCGGCGACCGGGGTCGGCGCGACGCGGGCAAAGAAGCTGTCCGGCAGCGCCGAATAGGAGTTCTGGAAGGGGAAATGCACCGTCATGGCCTCAAGATAGGGCTGGAACACCTGATGGCAAAGGGATGAGCCCAGATTGGGCAAAATTGGGCGCTTCCGGCCCAAAACAGGCCGTTCCCTTGGTTGCCGCCCCCGGCCTCGTCGGGTAAACCCTGCCGCAATCTCGGACCGGCCATGACAGGCCGTCCGATTCGCTTCCTCCGACATCATTTTTGGGACGACCATGCATCGCTACCGGTCACATACATGCGGCGCGCTCCGCGAGAGCAACATCGGCGAGACGGTCCGCCTGTCAGGCTGGGTCCATCGCGTTCGCGACCATGGCGGCGTGCTGTTCATCGACCTGCGCGACCATTACGGCCTGACCCAGTGCGTGGTCGATCCGGACTCGCCGGCGTTCTCGCTGGCCGAGAAGCTGCGCTCGGAATTCGTGGTGCGGATGGATGGCAAGGCCCGCCGCCGCCCCGAGGGCACCAACAATGACGATCTGCCGACCGGCAAGATCGAGATCTACGTCACCGAGATCGAGGTGCTGGGTCCGGCCGGCGATCTGCCGCTGCCTGTGTTTGGCGACCAGGAATATCCTGAAGACATCCGCCTGAAGTACCGCTTCCTCGACCTGCGCCGCGAAAAGCTGCACCAGAACATCATGACGCGCGTCGAGATCATCAAGTCGATGCGCCGGCGCATGGAGGGGCAGGGCTTCTTCGAGTTCAACACCCCGATCCTGACCGCGTCCTCGCCGGAAGGCGCACGCGACTTCCTGGTGCCGTCGCGCATCCATCCCGGCAAGTTCTACGCGCTGCCGCAGGCGCCGCAGCAGTACAAGCAGCTGCTGATGATGTCGGGCTTCGACCGCTATTTCCAGATCGCGCCCTGCTTCCGCGACGAGGACCCGCGTGCCGACCGTCTGCCGGGCGAGTTCTACCAGCTCGACGTCGAGATGAGCTTTGTGACTCAGGAAGACGTGTTCGCGGCGATGGAGCCCGTGATCACCGGCGTGTTCGAGGAGTTCGCCAAGGGCAAGCCGGTGAGCAAGAACTGGCGCCGGATTCCGTTCGCCGAGGCCTTGCGCAAATACGGCAGCGACAAGCCGGATTTGCGCAACCCCATCGAGATGCAGGACGTCTCCGAGCACTTCCGCGGCTCCGGCTTCAAGGTCTTCGCGCGCATGCTCGAAGACCCCAAGAACCAGGTCTGGGCGATCCCCGCACCGGGCGGCGGCAGCCGCGCCTTCTGCGACCGCATGAACTCGTGGGCGCAGGGCGAGGGCCAGCCTGGCCTCGGCTACATCATGTGGCGCGAGGGCGGCGAGGGTGCAGGTCCCCTTGCGAACAACATCGGGCCTGAGCGCACCGCTGCGATCCGCGCACAGATCGGCGTGAAGGAAGGCGATGCCGCCTTCTTCGTCGCCGGCGATCCCGACAAGTTCTGGAAGTTTTCAGGGCTCGCCCGCAACAAGGTCGGCGAGGAATTGAACCTCACCGACAAGGAGCGGTTCGAGCTCGCCTGGATCGTCGACTTCCCGATGTACGAGTACAACGAGGATGACAAGAAGGTCGACTTCTCGCACAACCCGTTCTCGATGCCGCAGGGCGGCCTCGACGCGCTGCAGGGCCAGGACCCGCTCACCATCAAGGCGTTCCAGTACGACATCACCTGCAACGGCTACGAGATCGCCTCGGGCGGCATCCGTAACCATGTGCCGGAGGCGATGGTGAAGGCGTTCGAGATCGCAGGTTACGGCGAGCAGGAAGTGGTCGACCGCTTCGGCGGCATGTACCGCGCCTTCCAGTACGGCGCCCCGCCGCATGGCGGTATGGCCGCGGGCGTCGACCGCATCGTGATGCTGCTGTGCGGCACCACGAATTTGCGCGAGATCTCGCTGTTCCCGATGAACCAGCAGGCGATGGATTTGCTGATGGGCGCGCCGTCGGATGCGACCACAAAACAGCTTCGCGAGCTGCATGTGCGGGTGAACCTGCCGCAGAAGTGAGTGGTGCGTGCCCCGGACGCAGCGCAGCACGCAGTGATGCGCTGCTGAGCCGGGGCCCACATTTCGGCACAGCAGGCTTTCTCCCGGACGCGCAGCGTCACTGCGTGCCGAGGCGCGTCCGGGACACGAGAGCTACAATCCCGTCGACGCCTCGATCCTGAACTGCGCCAGTGCGCCCTCGGGGTCGCTTTGCGACAGCTGCATCAATTGCATCAGCGGCACCTTGGCGCGGGGCGTTAGCTTGACGGTCAGCGTCTGCCCTGACGTCTCCACGAAACCGGCGAGCGCATCGACCGCCATTTTCACGTCGCCATTGGCCCCTGTGATCTTCTCACCCTGCGCCCTGATCATCGCGACGATGGCGCCGCGTGCGGCGTCGCGGCTGACGTCCTGCATGCGCGCGAACTGCGCCACGACGAGATCGACCACGCCGCTGTCGCGCAGTGAGAGCTCGAACGTGCCGGTCTCGACCTGCGCCGCCTGGCCCATCGCCTGCACCGGGTCGGTCGTGAACAGGCTGCGCGGGACGTTGGCAAGCCCAAAGCGGGCCTGCGCCTTGGCAAGGTTGCCGAGATCGAGCGTGGCCGGCGCGAGCGCGAATGCGCCGGACGATTCCGTCCAGGCCGCACCGAGATCGAGGTCGATCGCGAGCTTGTCCACGCCTGCCATGATCAGCGGCCGTTGCGCCGGATTGGCGGGGTCTGCCGGCGCGACCATCCTCACGACCAGATTGGCCTTGCTCGGAATCGATCCGACCAGCTGGCCCCAGTTCAGGCTGATCGTGTCGATGGTGACGAACTGCCGCGTATTCTTGTAGGGCGCCACCACGCCCTTGATCTCCGCGCCTTCGAGCACGCGGAACAGGCCGAGCATCTGATCGGGCGAGGGCGGCTGCCCGTGGCTGCTGAGCCCCGCCGCCCAGCGCATCAGGTTTGCCGCGCTGAACGATTTCAGCGCGAACCGCTCCATCTTGAACTGCCCTTGCGGCGAGGGCGTATCGACGCCCTCGACCGCGAACTCACCCTCCCGGTATCTGACGGCATTGATCCTGGCCATCCCTTGCGGCGTGCCCATGGATGACTTGCCGACCTCGATCTTGCCGATGCGAAATCCATCATAGAACCCGGCGAGCTTCTCCATCATCTCGCGCGATTGTGCGACGGTCGGGACCACCGACCGGTCCGTCGGCAATAGCGCAATGATTTCGGCCGGCCGGAATTTTGACGGTTGCACCGCGATGTCCTCGAAGGTGATACCGTCGATGTCCATCCGAATGCCCTGGGTCGATTTGAGCACATAGGGGCCGGCCGAGATCTGGCGGTAGACGCGATGATAGCTGTCGTCGCCGGTCTTCTGCGGATCGAGCGCCGCGGCGATCGCGGTCGCGTCGAAATCGTTGACGACGACGTTGGAGAGGTCGCCGGTCAGCTTGTCCTGCTTGCCCGGTTGCGGCACGTCGATGGTGAAGACGGCGCGGTCCGCTTTCATTGCATCGATCTTGCCGCGCTTGAGATTCTGGATTGCCAGCCCGGAATAGGCGACCTCGCCGCTGCCGGCGGCGCTGCCGCTCGCATCGAAGGTCATCGTCAGCGTCGGAGCCGTGACTGACGATGCCGTGATGCTGGCGTACTGATCGAGTACATAACGGTAAAGCTCGATCAGGGATCCGCCCGTCGGCGCATTGCCGGCGTGAACGGGGCCGGCATAGTCACGCAAGGTGAGTTGCGGAATCTTGTAGGACGCCTTCAGCTTCGCGGCGCCGACCTGGTCCAGCGCGACTTCGAAACCCGTGACGTCGATGCTGTCGGCCGAGAAGCTGTTATCGTCGATCAGGCGAACGCCGGCGCCCTTGATGCCGGCAATCTTGATCTGCGCCTGCGGCTGCTCGCCGGGAGCGATCGTGATATCCTCGATCGTCAGCGTGCGCGTCCCAAGTTCGAACCCGATCTTGCCATGGCTCGCCTTGCCGCCGCCTGCGCGTAACTGCTCGAAGGCTGCCTCGACCTCGCTCGTCGCCCGATGCTGGACATAGAGGTTGAAGCCGAACCATCCGCCCGCGCCGAGTACGGCTGCCACGATCAGGCCGATCAGGATTCGCTTCATTCCCAGCTCCAGTTGCTCGTTTTGCACCGCGCAACCTGCCATATTCGCGAAACGCCGCGTGGTCCAGGGAAAGCTATGGTTTTCAAATATTTGACCGCGCGCCCTGTTGATGGGCGCGCAATCGGATGTTGCCACCGGGGCGCCCGGCGTGCTTCATCCCGTTTCCATGACCCGGAAATACGGTCCGCTTGGACAGCCGCTTTCGGATCGTGCATTTTTGAGGCCGGTAACGCGAGGCGAGACACCGCATGTCGTCCTATTCTGATGATCTCCACCAGGCGGCGCTCGCCTACCATCGTCTGCCGCGCCCTGGAAAGCTCGAGATCCAGGCAAGCAAGCCGCTTGCCAACCAGCGCGACCTCGCGCTGGCCTATTCGCCGGGCGTCGCCGCGGCCTGCACCGAGATCGCCAAGAACCCGGCGGAAGCCGCCACGCTGACTACCCGCGCCAATCTGGTCGCCGTGGTCTCCAACGGTACCGCCGTGCTCGGCCTCGGCAATATCGGCCCGCTGGCATCCAAGCCGGTGATGGAGGGCAAGGCCGTCCTGTTCAAGAAATTCGCCGGCATCGACGTGTTCGACATCGAGATCGCCGCCGACACCATCGATCGCGTGGTCGAGACTGTGGCGGCGCTCGAACCGACCTTCGGCGGCATCAATCTGGAAGACATCCGCGGACCGGAATGCTTCGAGATCGAGGCGCAGCTCAAGGAGCGCATGAAGATCCCGGTCTTCCATGACGATCAGCACGGCACCGCCATCATCGTCGCCGCCGCCATCACCAACGGCCTCAGGCTGAACGGCAAGAAACTCTCCGACGTCAAGATCGTGGCGTCCGGGGCAGGGGCCGCGGCGATCGCGACGCTCAATCTTCTGGTGTCGATGGGCGCGCAGCGCAAGAACATCTGGGTCTGCGACATCGACGGCCTCGTGCATGAGGGCCGCAACACCACGATGGACCGCTGGAAGGCGGTCTATGCGCAGAAGACTGACAAGCGGACGCTCGGCGACGTCATCGGCGGTGCCGACATCTTCATCGGTCTCTCGGCGCCCGGCGTGCTCAAGCCGGAGATGGCCAAGGCGATGGCCGACAAGCCGCTGATCATGGCGCTCGCCAACCCGACCCCGGAGATCATGCCGGAGGAGGCGCGCAAGGTGCGCCCTGACGCCATGATCTGCACCGGCCGCTCCGACTATCCGAACCAGGTCAACAACGTCCTCTGCTTTCCCTTCATCTTCCGCGGCGCGCTCGATGTCGGCGCCAGCGCCATCAACGAGGAGATGAAGCACGCCGCCGTCGAGGCCATCGCGCAGCTCGCGCGCGAGGCGCCGTCGGATGCGGTCGCCCAGGGTTTCGACACTGGCGAGACGCAGGGTTTTGGCCCGGGCTCGCTGATCCCGAGCCCGTTTGATCCCAGGTTGATTTTGCGCATCGCGCCGGCGGTGGCGAAGGCGGCGATGGAGTCGGGGGTGGCGACGCGGCCCATCACCAATTTCGACGAGTACACCGCGCTGCTCGAGCGCTTCGCCTTCCGCTCCGGCCTCGTCATGAAGCCGATGTTCGCCAAGGCCAAGACCCAGCCGGTGCGCGTGATCTACGCCGAAGGCGAGGACGAGCGCGTGCTGCGCGCCACGCAAGTGGTGCTTGAGGAGAACCTGGCGCGGCCGATCCTGGTCGGCCGTCCTTCGGTCGTGGAAGCGCGCATCCAGCGCTTCGGCCTCTCCATCCGCGCCGGCAAGGATTTCGACCTCGTCAATCCCGAGGACGATCCGCGCTACCGTTCCTACGTGCAGTCCTATGTCGAGGTCGCCGGCCGCAGGGGCGTGACGCCGGATGCGGCGCGCACGGTGGTGCGTACCAACAACACGGTCATCGCTGCGCTCGCGGTGACGCGCGGGGAGGCGGATGCGATGCTCTGCGGCGTCGAGGGCCGATACATGAGCCATCTTCGCCATGTCCGCGAGATCGTTGGTTTTTGCCCGGGCATCAGCGACTACGCGGCGCTGGCACTGCTGATCACCAGCAAGGGCGCCTTCTTCATCGCCGACACGCAAGTTCGCCCCAATCCGAGCGCGGAGGAACTCGCCGAGATCGCTTCGCTCGCCGCGGTCCACGTTCAGCGCTTCAACATCAAGCCGAAGATCGCCTTCGTCTCGCACTCGGATTTCGGCAGCTACGACACCGATTCCTCGCGCAAGATGCGCCGCGCGACCCAGCTGCTCAAGGAAAAGCATCCGGAGATCGAGGCCGACGGCGAGATGCAGGGCGATACTGCGCTCTCCGCTGCCGCGCGAAAAATGGTGCTGCCGCATTCCAATCTCGAGGGCGAGGCCAACATCCTGATCATGCCGACGCTGGACACCGCCAACGTCGCCTATCAGATGATCAAGTCGCTGGCGGACGCGCTCCCCGTCGGCCCGATCCTGATCGGCCCGGCGCGCCCGGCGCATATCCTGACGCCGTCGGTGACGGCACGCGGCATCCTCAACATGACGGCCGTCGCCGTGGTCGAAGCGCAGGAGCGCGCGGCCCGGCAGCCGACGCTGTTTACGTAAGGGACCGTTCAAGTAAGATTCTCCGAACTCGTCATGCCCGGGCTTGTCCCGGGCATCCACGATCTTCGTGCCGCGGGACAGGCCGTGGATGGCCGGGACAAGTCCGGCCATGACGCAGAGAGAGAGTGGTGGTCGAATTCGTCCCGGTAGTTCGACTCCGGTAGCGAGCGCCACTACACCGTCCGCCTCGCCAACGTTGAATTACTTTCAGTTCTCCATTTCCCCGTTTGTAAAGCGGCGCGCAACTCTTCATAATCCTTGCGCGTTCCGTGCTTAGCGCTTTGCCAAGAGGCCGATCATGCCAGCGTTCGTGACTTTCGGGCGAATCCTGTTCGCCGTGCTGTTCATCTACACGGGCGCGACCAAGCTCTTTGCCATCCAGGCGACGGCCGACTTCATCGCCACCAAGGTCGTGGTGCCCGACATCGTCGCCCCTTACGCCAAGCAGGTGGAGACGGCCACCGCCATGACCACGCCGCAACTGCTGGCGATCGCGGTCGGCGCGCTCGAGATCATCGCGGGGCTGATGATCGCGCTGAATTTCGGCGCGCGGTTCTTCGCGATGCTGCTGATCGTCTATGTCGCGGTCGCGACCGTGCTGTTCGACGATTTTTGGAACCAGGCGCCGCCCGACAACGCGAAGATGGTGGTCGACGCGCTGAAGAACCTTTCGATCATCGGCGCCTTGTTCATGATCATGGGATACGGCCGCACCACGCGTCCGGCCGAGGCGGCGTACGGGGACGTCTGACGGCCTACGTTCGGCGCCAGGGTGTCACAGTCACCTCATGCGCCGCGTCGAGCAGATACGGCGTGCCCGGCTTCAGGCCGTGCGACGCCAGCACCTCATGCGGGCTCCGCTGGGGCACGCCGACGAAGCAGCCTTCGCCGCCGGGCAGGCGCACATGCGGGGCTTCCGACAGCCAGAAGGTATCGTAGCGGCCCATGAACATCTCGAACACGGCGGGGCCGCCGATGATGGCGACCATGCCGGAGGCGACATCGGCAAAGGCGCAGGCCTCCTCGAAGCTCGCCTGTTTCGGATTCCACAGCGTTGCGTTCGGCATCTCCGGATCGACGGAGAGCGCCTTGATCTTGCGGGTCAGGATCAGCCGCTTGCGCTTCGGCGAATTCGGCTGCTGCTCATGCGAGTTGCGGCCGTGCACGATCAGCGCGGCGCGATCGAGCGCCTGCTCGAAGAACAGCTTGTCGCCGTCGAACTTCAGGCTGTCGGGCATGACGTGGCCGGCGTCGGCGAGCATGCCGTCCGCCGAGACGATGACGTAGCCTTCGATACGGAAAGACAATGGCCGTCTATTCGGAAACGGTCGTCACCACGGAATTGACCGGGCGCTGGCTCACCGTCGGCAGCTTGGCGTCCTTGAGCAGCTCCTGGTCGTATTCGGGCAGCGACGAGGCCGGGAATTTGGCGCGCATCGCCACCACCTTGTAGCCACCCGCCTTCAGGCGCTTGAGCAGCTCGGGCAGGGCCTCCGCCGTGTGCTTCTGGAAGTCGTGCATCAGGATGATGCCCTTGCCCTTGGTGTCGAGCTTCTTCATCACGGTCTCGACCACCTTCTCGGGCTTGGAAGCCTTGAAGTCGAAAGAGTCGATATCGCAGGAGAAGATCGCGGTGTTGCGGTTGCCGAGATAGGTGACCATCTCCGGCGGATGCTGAAGCGCCGGGAAGCGGAAGAACGGCGAGGGCGAGATGCCGCCGAGCGCCCACTTCACCGCGGACAGGCCCTTCTCGATCTCTTCCTTGCGCTGCGCTTCGTTAAGCTTCTTGTTGTTGAGATTGGCGTGCGACCAGGTGTGGGTGCCAACGGTGTGGCCGGCGTTGTAGACCTGCTTCAGGATCTCGGGCTCATAGGTCGCGTGCTTGCCGATCGAGAAGAAGATGCCGGTGGTGCATTCGTCGGCGAGCGCCTTCAGCACAGCGGGCGTGTTCTTGGGCCAGGGGCCGTCGTCGAAGGTCAGTACCACCTCCTTGTCGCGCAGGAAGTCGAGCTCCTTGAAATGCTCGAAGCCGAAGCCCGGACCGCCCGTGGTGTCGATCTCGACGGTGCGGGCGACACCGAGCGCGCCCGGCGTGTTGCAAGCCGCGCGGGCCGGCTGCGGCGCCTGCTTGGGCGGAGGCGGATTGACGAAGCCTGCCGGCGCGGCGGCGGCCGCGGGAGCTG
>NZ_AJQF01000028.1:0-4019 GCF_000261705.1 Bradyrhizobium genomosp. III
GCTGCGGGCTTTGCGGCCGGGGTCTGCGACCATGCTGCGCCGGTCATCGCAACCGACATCGCGCTTGCCAAAATCAGTCCTGCCGCCACACGCATGGTGTTGTCCTCGAGATTGATCCCGTTGTTCCGCCGCTGCTTTTCGCCCCCGGCAAAAACCGTCCTGCCCCAAACGATCCTAGCCTAGATGGTGGGCCATCGCCATTGCAACGGCTGTTTGGCATCCCGCCACAATTGTGCCCAGCCGGATTGGGGCGCCGCGCGTCAACTGTCGGCCAGCGTCCTGGCAATGGCCGTCTTGATCCGCGTGTCGGCCGGTTCGACCGCGGACGGAAAGACCTCGACGATGTAGCCGTCGCGGCCGATCAGATATTTGTGGAAGTTCCAGCGCGGAACTTCGCGCGGGCGCGCATCGGCGGCCCATTTGTAGAACGGATGCGCCTTTGCTCCGACGACGTTCACCTTGGCTGCGATCGGAAAGGTAACACCATATTGGTGGTGCGCGGTCTCGGTGATCTCGCTGCTGCCGCCCGGCTCCTGGCCGCCGAAATCGTTGGAGGGCACGCCGATCACGGTGAGCCCGCGCGCACGAAACTCGTTCCAGATCTCCTGCAGGCCGGCATATTGCGGCGTGTAGCCACAGAGCGATGCGGTGTTGACCACCAGCAGCGGCTTGCCAGTGAAGGCGGCAAGGCGGATGTCGTCGCCGGACAAAGCGGGGAAGGAAAAGGCGTAGGCCGAGATCCGGCTCATGCCGCCATCGGCCAGTGCGCGCGTTGCCGGCGCGAGCATGCCTGCAAGCGCCGCGGTGAGCACGGTTCTGCGATTCATCATGACGGCGTCCCCCGAAATGATCCGGGCCGGATGTTACTCCGCCGCTGCGACCTGCCTCGTCAACACCGCGTTATCGACGCGCCGTGAAACAGGTCAGTACAGGCGGACGATGAAGTCGGTGCCTTCGCCGGTCTCGCCCTGGTTGATGCCCTGGTCCGAGATGATGATCGAGCCGCCGGATGTCAGCATCTCGTTGATCTTCGCCATGGTGTCGGCGGGGATAGAGACGCGGTCGAGGGCCGCGGCCGGGCTGTCCGGCGTGACCACGGGCTTGGCAGCCACAGGCTTGGCGGCGACGGGGATCACCGCAGCGTCACCCTTGCGGCGCGTGAGGCGGCTGTCGTCCTCGCGGGCCGCGGAACGGGCGGAGACCGGAAGCGACACCACCGACCAACGCAGCGCATTGGAGTCGGTCTTGTCGAGCTCGGCGGTGAAGATATGCGTGCCGAGCGGACGGTCGCTCGTGGCGATCGTGATCGGGACCTCGAACAACGGCGCGAAATTCTGCCGTACGTAGAGCTTGGAATCCTTGCGGCTGATGAAGACGGCGATCTGGCCGGCCCGCTTGGGCGCTTCCGGCTTTGCGGCCGCCGCCGGTTCGGCAACGCGGCCGTCATCCTTCTTCGCGTCGGGCGAGGCGGCGAGCGCAGGTGCAGTGGCCGGCGCATCGGGCGTCTTCGCGGAGTCCGCGGCTTCCGTCTTGACCGGCTCGGTCTTGACAGCTTCGACCTTGTCGGTGGCCGGCTTGTCGTCGCTAGCCGGCTTGGCGGCTTCCTCCGATTGAGGCTTGGCGGCGCCGGATGCCTCGGCCGTCTTGGTCTTGTCGGCCGGCACGGCGGCTTCGTCGCGGGCTGACGCATTGCCCGTGGTCACACCCGACATCACGACGTGTCCGACGGACGTGCGCAGCTCGAGCACGCTGTCGGCGCTGGCAGTTTTGGTCTCGGCGCCTTTGGTCAGCGCGGCGCCCTTGTCGGCCTTGTCGCCGACATTGGTCTGCGGCTCGAGGCTGGCGGCAGGCGGCGGCACGCGCACGGAGGCGAGCAGGGGATGGGAGAAGCTGTGCGGCGTCATCTCGCCGGGCGCGACGATGACGCGCGCGCCCATCCTGGTCCAGTTCCACATCTTCACCGCGAACGCCATCGGCATGCGGATGCAGCCATGCGAGGCCGGATAACCCGGCAGCACGCCGGCATGCATGGCGACACCGGACCAGGTGATCCGCTGCATGTACGGCATCGGCGCGCCGCTATAGATGTTGGAGTGGTGGAATTTGTGCTTCTGGATGACGCTGAACACACCCATCGGCGTCGAATGGCCCTTCATGCCTGTCGACACCGGAGATTCCGCGAACACGCCGTTGGTGTCGTAGACCGTGACCTTCTGCCGGTCGATCGAGACGACGATGACCAGCGGCCCTTGGGGCTTGGTCCCGGCTTCCTTCCCGGCGACAGCTTCCTTCTTGACGGCAGCGCCGCGCTTCTGCGGCTTCTGGCGCGGTATTTCGGGATGCCGGTCCTGCCGGGCGTAATAGGACCCGTCGGAATAATCCGTCCAATAATAAAATGCAGCGTCTGCCTGGCTGGTCGCGCCGATCACACCCGCCGCCGTCAAAATGGCGACCTGCCACAGCCGCGCCGGCTTTGCAGAAAAACCCGACCCGTTCACGCTGTTCATCCTCGAATCCATAATCCAAATCAGAAGTTAGTCTCGCAGAGGGGATACGCGTTCACCAGCAGGGCGGTTCTGCCATCAGCTACATTTGTCCAAGTCGTAGCAAAAAAGCCTCACGGAGCGGTAAACGGCGGCCGCGCCCGTCTGTCCGTCGTCTTCCTGAGCGGCTGCCTCATGCCTACATTGTGGCGACTTGTTAGCGGAGAACTTCATGTCATCTCGTTTCCTCGGTCTTTCTGGCATCCGATTGAAAGGCTTAGCTTTCTTCCTCCTGGCTCTGGTCGTGCAGTCGGCGTCCGCTTCGGCTGCCGACGAGCCCGATCTGATCTTCCGCCGCTCCACCGTGTTCAAATGGATGAGCCCGAACGACAAGCTCGCGACCTATGGTCTCGACGATCCTGAAGTCGAGGGCGTCGCCTGTCATTTCACCGTGCCGGAGAAGGGCGGCTTCAAGGGTTGGCTGGGCCTTGCCGAGGAGGTCTCGGACATCTCGCTGGCCTGCCGCCAGGTCGGCCCGATCAAGTTCAAGAACAAAATGGAGCAGGGCGACGACATGTTCCGTCAGCGCCGCTCGCTGTTCTTCAAGAAGATGCAGATCGTGCGCGGCTGCGACGCCAAGCGCAACGTGCTGGTCTACATGGTCTATTCGGACAGGCTGATCGAGGGCTCGCCGAAGAACTCGACCTCGACCGTGCCGATCATGCCGTGGGGACCGACGGACGCAAACGTCCAGAAGTGCGGCGAGTTCTTCACTCAGTGACGCGCTTGCGTTCACTCAGTGCCGCGCTTGGGTTCACTCAGCGCGGCTGGCCCGCGGTTTGACAAGGTGCGAGCCGGTCAGGCGCACGAACGCTTGTGGCGCGGCTTCAAAGCCGCGGCCAGACTGCAACGACATCGCGCCGGCTGAGGCGACGCGATTCGATCGTTGATCTCCGCGGTCCGTCCGTTGGTCCGCCTCGCGCGGCATTGCGCGATCTTGCGCCACCATAATGGCCATCCCTCAAGTAAACGCGCCCGGTGATCCGGGCGTCCTGGCTTCGATGGCTTGGGTCGCGGCCGACGTGCCCTCGGTTCGACCCAGCCTTCGTTTGCCGTTCCATTCAGCAGAAAAACGTAAAATGCGTGTGAAGCGGGTAAGGCGCGAGCATGACGGCGGCTGCGTCTGGTGTGGTCGCGCACCGCAGCCGGAACTTGGCAGGCTACTTTGATCTGCGGCGAGACCCATCTGAAATGATTGGTCTTTTCGGAGAATTATGTCGTCGTCCCGGGCTCGACGAAACAATTCTCACGGAGATGAAACCATTTTGCGCTTTTGGCGCATCACGCGCGAAACCGCCCATGGTTATCAGCTTCACAACGAACGACGGCGCATCGCCGGCCACCGAATTCGGAGACAAGACCATGCGCGCGCTCAGCTTCATCCTTGCCTTCGGTTTGGTGATTGCAGGCTCTTCGTTCGCGGGCGCGCCGGACGGCAATCTTCCCGGTGTCGGCACCTTCCAGTACAGCGGCTCG
>NZ_AJQF01000029.1:0-2546 GCF_000261705.1 Bradyrhizobium genomosp. III
CGATCACCCCCACGGCGTCGCAGTCGATCGTGGTTGCTGCGCGTTTCTGATCGATAACAAGAAAATCAGCCGATAAAGGCCATCATGATCGTTCGATTTTGCGCCGCTGCGTTCGTGTCCGTTCTGACGATCAATGCCGCCCAGGCGCAGGTGCGCGCTCCCACCAGGTTACCGGATCCCCGCACTGAGTTCGTGCGTCAGTGCGCGCCGCGGATGCTGGGGCGGTGGGAACATCCCGAGGAAGTCTGCGGCTGCCTGCACGATCACGCCGCGGCGGCCGTCGAGGACCGCGATCTGCGCGAAGCGCTGTTGCGCGGCATCAGCGAGACCGGCGTGCCCACCATCGAGACCGACTGGGTGCCGACGTCCAAGCAGGGCGAGATCGGTCCGACCTTCACCAAGATCGCCAAGCCGACCTTGCAGTGCATGTTCGATCCGGCGAAGCAGTAATTATTTCGTCTTCGGACCGTAGCGCGGCACGCAAGCGCTGGTGCGCGCGACGCCCTTATCGGTCATCTTCGTTCCGCGCACTTCCTTGACCTGTCCGGCGGGGCAGGTTCCGTCATCCACCTGCACGCGCTGACCTAGCTTGAGATCGACGATGTCCTGCTCGCGTCCGACCGTGACGGCGTGCGCCGTCGTCACTAGCGCGGCGGAGATCAGGACTGAGAGGCAAGCTGCACGGCGGAAAGGCATGGCGAAAGATCCCGGCATTGATACCGCAATGTAAGGACGGGCTCGCGATTCTGATAGTGAACCTTTGTCAGGGCCCCCGGGCGGATCTGTTCCTCGTGCGCAGGGCGGTGCGCGATTCCCGCGCGAGCCGTTCGGCGGAGGCGATGAGCTGTGGAACCGCGTGGCCGGAAAATCCCAGCACGAAGCCAGGCAGAGGGCGCGCGCGCGAATAGGTGTCGGCCAAGAGCCAGCCTTCCGCGCCGGCCGCGTGCTTGGCCCGCGCTGCCACCGAAAGGTCGACCGAGCGATCAAACCGGGCGACCAGATGCAGGCCCTGCGATGGCACTGGTACCGAGAGCGCGCCATCGGATGCGGCTTCCAGCGTTTCGGCCAGCAAATCGCGGGCGTCGCGATAGAGTTTTCGCACGCGCTTGAGGTTGGCGGCGAAGGCGCCGGAGTTGAGCATGTCGGCGACCGCACCTTCCATCAGCGTGCCGGGGAAGCGGTCGAGCGCCGCGCGCGCAGCCGTCACGTCCGCGATCAGGCGTTCGGGCAGGGCGCAATAGCCGATGCGCAGGCCGGGAAACAGCGTCTTGGCAAACGTGCCAAGGTAGATCACGCGCTGGAGGCGATCGATGCCGGCGAGCGACATCAGCGGTGCGCCGTCATAGCGAAACTCGCTGTCGTAATCGTCCTCCAGTACGAATGCGCCGGCCTGCCTGGCCCAGTCCAGAAGCTCGAGCCGCCGCGGCATCGACATCTGCACGCCCAGCGGAAACTGATGCGACGGCGTGACATAGGCCGCGCGCGCGTTGGGGCCGGCAGTGCGTCCCTTGGCGACCTGCATCCCGTGCTCGTCGACCGGAACCGGCACGGCGCGATAGCCGCAATGCGCGATGGTTTTTCGCGCGGCGGGGTAACCTGGGTCCTCGCACCAGACCTGGTCGTTGGGCTTGAGGATCGCGCTCAGCACGATGCGCAGCGCATGCAGCGTGCCCGACGTCAGCATGATCTGATCGGGGTCGCAGCGCAGGCCGCGCGCCGACAACAGATGATCGGCGATCGCCGCGCGCAGCTCGCGGCTGCCGCGGGGATCGCCATAGTGAAGGTGCTCAGGCCCGAAGGCGCGCATGCGTCGGCCGACGAAGGCGCGAAAACGCTGCACCGCGCGTTCGTCGATATGGGTGCAGCCGAGCGCGAAGGCGCCTTGCCCGGGCGTTTCGACGATGGCCTTCGGCTTGTCCGGCTCGGCCGTGCGCGCAGGAATGCGCGCGGCGACGAACGTTCCGGAGCCGACGGTCGCCTCGGCGAAGCCGTCGGCGATCAGGCGTTCATAGGCGATGACGACGGCGTTGCGCCGAAACCCGGTCTGCCTGGCCAGCGTTCGCGACGGCGGCAGCGGCTCGCCGGGCTTGACGAGCCCGGAGACGATCATCTCGCACAGCGCCTGATAGAGCCGGTGTGCGGCGGAGGCGCCTGGCGTGACGTGCGGGCCTGTGAGGTCGAGCGGCAGCTCGGTCTTTGTCGGCAAGGAAGGCCTGGCCGGTGAGGGGAGAGAATTGGTCGGAATATTTCGCATGGAATTGGAACTATCGCAGACCAAATGCGCCGCTACAACTGCTTCCAGATTTCTTCCAATCCGAGCAGGAGCGGCCGTGAGCCAGACCGAGACCTCGAATTCCTATCCGACCTCAGTGCGCAACCAGGTGAAGCGCCGGCACGACCGCGGCTTCTACGACCACGCCACGGTTCATCGCATCCTGGATTCCTCGATGCTCTGCCACGTCTCCTACGTGATCGACGGCCAGCCCTATTGCACGCCGACCTTCTTCTGGCGCGAGGGCACCAAGCTGTACTGGCATGGCTCCCGC
>NZ_AJQF01000030.1:0-61018 GCF_000261705.1 Bradyrhizobium genomosp. III
GAGCGCGTGTGTCTCACAGTCGCCCATCTCGACAGCCTCGTGCTCGCGCGCTGCGGCTTCAATCACTCCGCCGACTACCGTGCGGTGATGGCGTTCGGCACCGCCTATCTCGTCACCGACCCCGAGGAGAAGGAGCGCGCGGTGATCGCGATGGTCGACCGCTTCTTTCCGGACCGCACGGCGAGCCTGCGGGCCAGCAACACGCAGGAGATCAAGGCGACCTCCTTCATTGCGATGGAGATCGAGGAGGCCTCGGCCAAGGTCCGTGCCAAGGGTGTCGCCGACGACGACGAGGACTATGCGCTGCCGATCTATGCCGAGCGCATCCCGGTGCGCACCGTGCTCGGCGCGCCGGAGCCGTGCCCGCGCCTGCTCGACGGCGTCAGCCGGCCTGCGACGCTGAATGGCTATTCGGAAGGCCGCCTGCTCGAAGATGCATTGCGGGATGCTTATTTTGTGGAGTACCCGAACGGCTGAAATCGGCTAGCTTGCGCGCTCCTTGGGAACCATTGGAATGCCGGGAGTTGCCTGATGAATGCCGAAACGCAGCAGAGGATTCTTGACGCCGTCGATGCCGGCTTCGAGGCCCAGCTCGCCACCACACGCGATTTTGTCGCAATCCCTTCGACCCGCGGGGCGGAGGGGCCGTGCCAGGACATGATCGGCGACCTCCTGCGCGCGCGCGGCTACGAGGTCGACGACTGGCACATCGACGTCGACGATCTCAAGGACCTGCGCGGCTTCGGCCCCATCGAGCATGACTTCTCCAAGGCGCGTTCGGTGGTGGGCACCTACCGTCCGCAAACGAATGGCGGCAAATCGCTGATCCTGCAGGGCCACTGCGACGTCGTGCCCGCAGGCCCCCTGGAACTGTGGGACACGCCGCCGTTCTCGCCCGTCATCAAGGACGGCAAGATGTTCGGCCGCGGTGCCTGCGACATGAAGTCTGGCACCATCGGCGCGCTCTATGCGCTGGATGCGATCAAGGCCGCGGGCTTCAAACCGACGGCACGGATTCACTTTCAATCCGTGATCGAGGAGGAGAGCACCGGCGTCGGCGCGCTGTCGACGCTGCAGCGGGGCTATCGCGCGGACGCCTGCTTCATTCCGGAGCCGACCGGCGGCAAGATGGTGCGTTCGCAGGTCGGCGTGATCTGGTTTCGCCTGCGGGTGAAGGGGCACCCGACCCATGTCGCGTTTGCCGGCTCCGGCGCGAACGCGATCATGGCCGCCTATCATTTGATCCAGGCGCTGCAAAAGCTCGAGATCGAATGGAACGAGCGCGCCAAGGCTGACAGGCACTTCAAGACACTGAACCATCCCATCAACTTCAACCCCGGCATCATCAAGGGCGGTGATTGGGCCTCCAGCGTGCCGGCCTGGTGCGATGTCGATTGCCGGATCGCGGTGTTGCCGGGCTGGTCGATTGCCGATCACCAGAAGGAGATCACGGCCTGCGTCGCCGCTGCCGCGCGCAACCACCGCTTCCTCGCCAACAATCCGCCGGAGATTGAATGGTCCGGCTTCCTGTCGGAGGGCTATGAGCTGACCGACGCGGCGGCACCGGAAGCCGCGTTCGGCAATGCGTTCGACAAGGTCTATGGCGGCGTGCCGGAGGATCTCGTCTTCACCGCGCTCACCGACACCCGCTTCTACGGCCTCAACCACGGCATCCCGAGTCTCTGCTTCGGCGCCAGCGGCGGCGAGATGCACGGCTTCAACGAATATGTCGAGCTGGAGTCGCTGAGGAAGACGACCAAGGCGATGGCGCTGTTCATCGCGGAATGGTGCGGGGTGGAGAAGGCGTAAAGGTCTGGTGTCCCGGACGCGGGGCAGCGCGAAGCGGTGCGCCGCCGAGCCGGGACCCATGTTGCGGCAGAGGCGCTGGACCCCGGTTCAGCAGCGCATCGTTGCACGCTGCGCTGTGCCCGGGGAACGTGCCCAACCAATCGTCGCTCGATCTGCTAGATGCTTTAAGCTTAAAAGAAAGACTAGGATGCTGGGCGTCCCGGTGGCAGACTGGCGTCCGGTTTGCTGGACGAGTCCGTGGGAGTGACAATGCGCGATTGGGATGATGCTTACGCCAACTCGGCCCACATCCCCGGCTCGGACAAGATGCCTGGACAATGGGCCGAGCGGGCGGCCGCCTACCGCGCCGGGCTGAAGGATTTTCGCGCCGACATCGCCTATGGCGCCGGCGAGCGTCAGCGCCTCGACCTGATCCTGCCCGACGGCGACAGCAAGGGCCTCGTCGTCTTCGTCCACGGCGGCTACTGGATGCGCTTCGACAAATCGACCTGGACTGATCTGGCCGAAGGCGCGCGCCAGCATGGCTGGACGGTGGCGTTGCCGAGCTACACGCTGACGCCGGCCGCACGCATCTCCGACATCACCGCCGAGATCGCCGCGGCGATCGCCAAGGCGGCTTCGCTCGTCTCCGGGCCGATCCGGCTCGCCGGCCACTCCGCTGGCGGCCATCTCGTCACCCGCATGCTGTGCGATGACAGCCGGCTGGAGCCCGCCGTCTACAACCGTATCGCCGGCGCGCTTTCGATCAGCGGCCTGCATGATCTGCGTCCGCTGCTCAAGACGAAGATGAACGAGACGCTCGGCATGACCATGGAGGAGGCGACGCTCGAAAGCGCGGCGCTGCATCTGCCGCGCGGGCATTCGCCCGTCACCGCCTGGGTCGGCGGCAGCGAGCGGCCGGAATTCATTCGTCAGTCCGACCTGATGGCCAATCTCTGGACCGGCTTCGACGTGCCGACACGCCTCGTCGTCGATCCCGGGCTGAACCATTTTACCGTGATCGACGGACTGAAGGATCCGTCATCGCCGATCACCGCGCGCCTGATCGGCCTCGACTGAGCCAAGCCGGGGAAGATCGATCGAAAGGGCCTGCCCATGACGTCCAACGATTACGATCCCACGAGAGAAGGCGCCGAGACCGATTTCGCCCGGCGGATGTCCTACGGCGACTACCTCGCGCTGGATGCGATCCTGGGCGCGCAGCATCCGTTGTCGGAAGCGCATGACGAGATGCTGTTCATCATCCAGCATCAGACCACGGAGCTGTGGATGCGCCTCGCCATCCACGAACTCAGTGCCGCACGCCGTGCCATCGCCGGGGACGAGGTGCAGCCCGCCATGAAGATGCTGGCGCGGATGTCGCGGATCTTCGAGCAGCTCAACAACGCCTGGGACGTTCTGCGCACGATGACGCCGAGCGAATACACGCGCTTCCGCTCGCAGCTCGGACAGTCCTCCGGTTTCCAGTCGCGGCAATACCGGCTGATCGAATTCCTGCTCGGCAACCGCAACCACGCCATGCTCAAGCCGCACACGCACGATGTGGAGACGACGAGGCTGCTCGAAGCTGAACTTTCGACGCCCAGCCTCTACGACGAGGTGCTCAGGCTCGCCGACCGCAACGGGCTGAAGATGCCGGCGGCGGTGCTCGCGCGCGACGTCCGCGAGACCCACAGCTTCAACGAAGGCGTGCTGCAGGCCTGGCGCGTCGTCTACGAGGCGCCGGAGACGCATTGGATGCTCTACGAGCTCGCCGAAAAGCTGGTGGATTTCGAGGATTACTTCCGTCGCTGGCGCTTCAACCACGTGACGACGGTCGAGCGCGTCATCGGCTTCAAGCGCGGCACCGGCGGCACTGGTGGCGTCAGCTATCTCAAGCGCATGCTGGAGGTCGAGCTATTCCCCGAACTCTGGCGCGTCCGCACCATTCTGTAGAAATGCCCAAGAAATATCCATGACCAGATATCGCGTCTATGACGACACCAAAGCGCTGTTCCATCTGCCTGAAGGCGTGATCTATCTCGACGGCAACTCGCTCGGCGCGCTGCCGCTGGGGGTGGCCGAGCGCGTCAACCGCGTCATCACGACCGAGTGGGGCAATGAGCTGATCCGCGCCTGGAACAGTGCAGGCTGGTATGCGCAGCCGCGCCATGTCGGCGATCGCATCGCGCGGCTGATCGGCGCGGAAGCCGGCTCGGTGATGGTCGGAGACACGCTGTCGCTCAAGGTCTACCAGGCGCTGGCCGCTGCGCTCGACATGAACGCGTCGCGCAAGATCGTGCTGTCGGACACCGGCAATTTCCCGACCGACCTCTACATGGCCGAAGGCCTGATCGCGACGCTCGGGCGTGGCCATCAATTGCGTCTGGTGGCGCCGGAGGAGATCGAGGCTGCGTTGTCGGAGGAGGTCGCGGTGCTCTACGTCACCGAGATCGACTATCGCACCGGTCGCCGCCACGACATGGCGAAGCTCACGGCAAAGGCGCATGCGCTCGGCATCGTCACGGTCTGGGATCTCGCGCATTCCGCCGGCGCGCTGCCGGTCGATCTCGCCGGGAGCGGCGCCGATTTCGCGGCGGGGTGCACCTACAAATATCTCAACGCCGGCCCCGGCGCGCCGGCCTTCCTCTATGTCGCGCCACGCCACGCCGACAGCGCGCGCGCCGCTCTGTCGGGATGGATGGGGCATGCAAAGCCGTTCGCATTCGAGCTTGGCTATGCGGCCGCAGGTGGCGTCGAACGCATGCGCGTCGGCACACCCCCGGTGCTGGCAATGGCGGCGCTGGAGGCCTCGCTCGACATCTGGGACCGTGTCGATATGGCAGAGGTCCGTGCGCGCTCGCTGGCGCTCGGTGACTTGCTGATCGCCGAAGTCGCGCGCCGCTGCCGGTCTCTGAAGCTGGTGACCCCGCGCGCGCATGAGCACCGCGGCTCCCAAGTCTCCTTCGCCTTCGACGGCGGTTACGCCGCCATGCAGGCGCTGATCGCCCGCGGCGTCATCGGCGATTTCCGCGCGCCTGACATCATGAGGTTCGGGATTACGCCGCTGTATATTGGTGAGACCGAGGTGCTGAAGGCGGCCGAGATCATCGAGGAGGTGATCGCGGGCGAGGTCTGGCGGCGGCCGGAATATCAGTTGGTGAATGCGGTGACGTGAGGGAAGCCGTGCCCCGGACGCGGCGCGCCGCACTTGCGGCGTGATGCGCTGCAGAGCCTGGGCCCACGCCGCACCGTGCTCCGTCGCGAGATGGGTCCCGGCTCTGCGGAGCAACGCTGGGGCGTTGCAGCGCGTCCGGGACACGAGAGCGTCGGCGGCCGCGCTATCGGCGCTTATCCCACAACGCCGTCACGATCGCATCCAGTCCGTCCGTCAGCGCCGCCGGTCCTGGTTGCAGAATGATCGGCGACCTGATCTCGACGATACGATCGTCGCGCACGGCGGGGATATCACTCCAGCCCTCGCGCGCGCGGATGCGGGCAGAGACGACCTTCTTGCCGCACCAGGAGGCGAGGATGATTTCGGGCGCTGCCTCGCGAACCGCCTCCGCCGCAACGATGCGATCCTTCGCGGCCTGCTGATGTCTCAGCTCCGGAAAGATGTCCGTTCCGCCCGCGATCTCGATCAACTCCGACACCCAACCGATGCCCGAGATCAACGGATCGTCCCATTCCTCGAAATAAACTCTCGGTCGCGGCGAGGGGCGGGGTGTCGCGGCGATCGTGGCAAGGCGCCGCTCAAGGCCTTGCGCGAGTTCCTCCGCGCGTTCCGCCGCGCCGACCAGCGCACCGAGCGTGCGGATCATCGCCAAAATCCCGGCGACGTCGCGCTGGTTGAAGACGTGGACGTCGATGCCTGCGCGGACGAGATCGGCGACGATGCCGGCCTGGAGATCGGAGAAGGCCAGCACAAGGTCCGGTTCCAGCGCCAGGATCTTTGGAATGTCCGCGGACACGAACGCCGACACCCGCGGCTTCTCGCGCCGCACCTGCGACGGACGAACCGCGTAGCCGGACACGCCGACGATGCGATCCTGCTCGCCGAGCAGGTACAGCGTTTCGACGGTCTCTTCGGTCAGGCAGACGATGCGGCGGGGCGGGAAGTGGCGCATGGCGTTCCATATGCGCAAATGCCGGGCGATGTCACGGCGGCCCATGACCTCTGACGTCATTGCTTTGCCGCCCGAAGCAATTCACGTTGGGACAACAATCAATTGGGAGGACTTTTGATGACGCCGCTCGAGAAACTTAAAGCGATGAAGATGCCGTTTGCCGAGCTCAAGGGCGTCGAGTTCGTCGAGGCCGGGATGGACCGCGTGGTGGCGCGGATGATGGTCCGGCCCGATCTCTGCACGCTTCATCACACCATCCATGGCGGCGCTGTGATGGCGCTGGCCGATTCCGTCGGTGCGGCCGCGACCGTGATCAACCTGCCTGAGGACGCCAAGGGCACGACCACGCTGGAGAGCAAGACCAATTTCATCGGCGGGGCCAAGGAGGGAACCACGGTCATCGCCACCGCGACCCCGGTCCATCGGGGCCGGCGGACCCAGGTTTGGACCACCCGGCTGGAGACCGAGGACGGCAAGCTAGTCGCCATTGTCACCCAGACCCAGCTGGTCCTGTAAGACTACGGGGCGTTGATTTTATTAACGAATTGGTCGTCTCCCGTGCCTCTAAGTTGGGCAGGTCCTCGTCTTGTAAAAGATGCTGCGATGCACAATATAGGGGACCTAGGGATTCGAACGCCTCCTCGAGGGACACCAAGAGGAGTTTTGACTTGTCACTCGAAGATTTGGCCCTTGAGGCCACCACCCGCACAACCCACGTTCCAGGCTATGTGCGGACCTTGAGCCAGCAGGAAGAATTGCCGCTCCTGCGCGATCATCTGCTGCGGCTCGATGCCGGAAGCCGGCACGACCGCTTTAACGGCTTTCTCGACGACTCATTCATCGAGCGTTACGCCGCCCGCTGCGCCGAGGACGGCACCGTGATCGTCGCCTATATCGTCGACGGCGTGGTCCGTGGTGCTGCCGAGCTGCATCCGCCGGAAGATGGTTCGCTGCCTGAAGTCGCCTTCAGCGTGGAAGCCACCGCGCGCCGCCAGGGCGTCGGCACGGTCTTGTTCAGCCGCCTGATCGCTGAAGCGCGCTGGAAAGGCTACAAGAGCCTGCGCATCACCACGGGCGCCGAGAATCACGCCATGCGGGCGCTCGCCAGGAAGTTCGGCGCGCATCTGGCTTTCCGCCACGGCGAATCGACTGGCACTATCGACCTCGCCAAGACGCCTGAGGCCGAACTCGCCGATCTCGCGGCCTCGCCGTTCAGGGCCGGCCGCGCTTTGCTCAGCTTCAACTCGACCTGCTGGAAGATCATCTCCAGCATGTACGGCCATCGCGCCGCCTGAGTTCAGGAAACTGTCGGGAATCAAAAAGCGGACCGGCAAAACCGGTCCGCTTTCGTATTGGGAGCAGGGGTATGAAGCCCTTTAGGTGCCAGTGCGTGTGGCGGCGCTGAAGCGGCGGACGACGCGGCGTTCGACCACGACCGACCGCTGCGCGCCCTGTTCGCCGGCGATCACGCGCGTGGCGGTGATGCGGCTGTTGGTGCGCGCCTGCTTCTTGACCTCGGCCTGCACGACATCAAGCGGCATCCCCATCAGAGCTGCGGCGATCTCGGCCTGCTGCTCATGGTCGTCGGTGATGCCGACGGCGGCGAAGATCGCCTCATCCAGGGTGGGCGGATCATGGCGGACGCGCCGCGTGCCATATTTGGTATTCCAGTCTGCGCTCATAACGGCCTCGTTTTGATGCCGGGATACCTAGTGCCGCAAATGTTGCATTGCAATATGAAATTAGTGTGGCATCTCAGCTATGCACCGGTCGGGTGTCAGGGCGGTGATGCGACACCGGCATCGACCTCAATCCGTTGTTGCGGCCAGCGCTTCAGGGCGGCATGCCCGGCCTCGGTGAGCCCGTAGATTCCCCGGTCGGCCCGTTCGAACCAGCCATACACATTGTTAAGCAAGATCTTGCCGGCGTCAGGGCAGCGCTCGCGCAATTCGCGCACGGGCCGCGGCCCGTCGGCGAGCGCCGAGGCGCAGGCCAGAGCCTGCTGCCGATAGGCCGTCATGATCGGTGCGCGGGTGCTGCCGCCGAGCACGGGATCGCCCTGGCGGCGCTGGTGCTCCGCGACGAGACGCGACCGTACCTTCGGCTCGCGGCGGGGCGCCGCGGTCGGCGGCTTCACCAGCACCTCGACCTGGCCGCGATCGGTCACGCCGAGCATGCCGAAGCCGAGGCGGCGGCAGAGATTGCGATAGCGCGCATCGCTTTCACGCCCCTTGCCCCGGATCGACATCTTTGCCGCAATCCAGACCTCGTCGCCGGCCGGCGCGCGGTCGACCGCCTGGAGGATCAGCTCGAGATTGAAGGCGAGCTTGAGCTCGCCGATCACCACCACGGGCGGATCGCCGGCGCTGAGGCCCACGAGATCGCAGCCGCCGATCTCGCCCTTTACGGTGAAGCCGAGCTCTTCGAGGAAGCGTTTGACGGGCAGGTAAAGCGCGGTTTCCAAAGAACGTGTCCGAAGCTTGCGTTTCGATCGGAGAATCAGTTGCGGGCAGTCTAGCCCGGATCGGACACGGCCAGAGGGCCACGTTTCAGCCTACGAGCCGATCATAGTCGGCATGGGAGCCGATCCAGAACCAGACGTAGGCGTCGTTCGTCTCGACCGCCAACGCTCTATAGCGAAGGCTGACTCTAGCCGACCAAAATCGTCCGACTTTCTTGAATTGCAGCGATGGGTGGGTGGGATCGCTTTTCAAGAGCGCGAAATTCGCGTCTGCCAATTTCCTAACATTAGCAGGCAAGGCCGCGTAAGCTTTCCAAAATCTTGGCGAAGCCGCGTGTTTCACAAGTCGCGCGTCTGCCCTGTGCGGTAGGCGTTCAGCGCTTCCTCGGCGAACGCATCGAGCCTTCCTGCTTGAGCGTCGCGCTCCAGGGCTTGATCAAAGCGCTGTGCATCAAACTGCTCGAACCACGCGCGAAAGCGTGCCAGTTCGCTTGGCGTCAGCAGCTCTACCGCTTTCTCAATATCTTCGGTCGTCATGACTTAAATATAGCAATTTCTGCTTGCTACGAAAAGACGGGCCGAACCTCTTCGATTAAACCCGCCCGCCGACCGGGATCAGCGCGCCGGTGACGCCGCTGGCCGCGTCGCCGGTGAGGAACAGGATGACTTCAGCAAGTTCCCGCGGCGTTACCCATTTGGAGAAGTCCGCCTTCGGCATGTCGGCGCGGTTGGCGGCGGTGTCGATGATCGACGGCAGCACCGCGTTCACGGTGACCTTGCCTTTCCACTCGTTGGCCAGCGACTCGGTGAGGCGATGCACGCCCGCCTTGGACGCCGCATAGGGCCCCATGCCGGAGCCTGCCTGGATCGCGCCCATGGCGCCGATATTGACGATGCGGCCGGCCCTGGACGTTGCGAGATGCGGCAGCGCCGCGCGCGAGGCGTTGAGCGCGGTCAGGACGTTCAGTGCGTACATGCGCTGCCAGGTCTTGACGTCGCCATCGCCCACGGTCTCGAAGGCGAAGCCGCCGGCGATGTTGATCAGCGCATCGAGCCTGCCGAAATGCTTGGCCGCCGCATCAATTGCCGTCTTCGCCTGGGGCGCCTCGGACAGGTCGACGCCGCCGATCTCGATGCTCTCGGGCGTTGCGGGAATCTGCGATGGCGCGTGATCGATGCCGGCCACGCGCGCGCCGCGCGATCGTGCGATCTCCGCAACCACCTTGCCGAGCGCGCCGTGTGCGCCTGTCACGATCAGGACCTTGTCTTGCATCATCGTTCTCCGGGCACGGCTGTCTATGATTGCAGGTAGCGCGCCTGCAGCGCGGTCCGCTCCGCCGTGCCGAGCTTGAGGGCGTCGCGCAAATAGGTTTCGAGATCGCCATATTCACTGCCGATGGCTTCGAATGCAGCGGCAAGGTACGAGGCTTCGACGCTGCCGATGGCATTGCGTACGTCCTCCGGCAGGTCGAAGGCGGCCGTCGCATCGCGTTTGTAATGCCGGTTGGTGAGCAGGTAGTCCTCGGCAATGATTTCATCGGGTACGCCGAGCGCATGCAGGATCAGCGCGCTGGCGAAGCCGGTGCGGTCCTTGCCCGCAGTGCAATGGATCACCAGCGGCGCGCGATCTTCGAGGAGATGGCCGAACAGGTTGCGAAAGCTGTTCGTGTGGTGGCGAACGTAGTTGCGATAGGATTCGCGCATGAGCTCCAGCGCGACCGGTGCAGTCAGCGTGCCGCTTGCGAGTTCGGTACGCAGCGCAGCCACGACGCTCGGTTCGATCGGCAGCGAATGCACCGTGATCTCGCTGACGACGCAGACGCCGGCCGCGCGCTCCTCAACCCCACGGAAATCGAAAGCGCTCCGCACCCCGAGCGCCCTGACGATCTCGATATCGGCGGCGGTGAGCTGGCCGAGATGGTTGGAGCGGAAGATGTGCCGCCAGCGCGTGGTGCGGCCGTCGTTGGTCGGGTAGCCGCCGAGATCGCGAAAATTGCTGGCGCCTTGCAGGGCGAGGTGACGGGCAGGGGAATCTGACATGGGATCGGCTTCGGTTATGGTTCCATTGGGCGCACGAGAGGGCGTCCTTGAAAGCTATTACAGGGGGCGATCATGGGCCGGCACAAGGCCATTCTTTTGACGACCGCCATGCTGGCAGCTGGAATGACCAGTGCGCGACAGACTGAAGCGCAGATGTTCCAGACCTATCGCTGTGCCGATGGTACGCAGTTCGTCGTCGGGTTTTATGACGACGACAAGCGCGCCTTTCTCCAGATCGACGGCGAGCCGGTCACGCTCGCCAAGCGGCTGTCGGTCGCCGGAAAACGCTATTCGGGGGCGGGTATCACGCTGACCATCGGAAGGACCGCGGGCACCACGGTCAAGCATCTGAAGCGGCCGGTGACGGCCTGCGCGGTGATCTGAACGGCGTGGTTCACGCGAGCATCAAAAAGGGCCGAAACATCGCTGTTTCGACCCTTTTCGAGCTGCCGCCGGGCGCCTGCCAGACGCGGCGGTTTCAAACCGACCATAGGCATTAGCGATCCCATTTCGGCTTGGCGTCGTCGACCGCGTCCTGGTGGTACCAGCTGTCGCTGCAGATCGAGACATTCGCCGGAAGCGAAGCGTGATCGGCAGGAAGGCGGGTCTCGCCATAGCGGCGTCCCGCGAGAGCCGCGCGGCCCCCGACCGGGAATTGGTAGATCGTTGCCGATCCGTGACTCAGACCATTGTTCATCATTGCGATTTCTCCTTGGTCGAAGCGCCTTGGCCTCCATGGTGCGCCCGACTCGTTCGATTGTGGTTACTGGAATCCCCATATCGGCCGCGCATCCCGAAATGCAAAGTGCTGAAAACGAAATCAGTTTCCGCCTAATTTGTAGGCATGTGGCCTGCTGCATCCCCTAAGGCACCGTTTCGGTGGCCAACGACTGGGCCATTCCAAAGGTTGCTAGGCGGGGGTGTGGAGCTTTGCGAAAATTGCTGGACGTTGATGCGCGTTTCATCGGCAACCTCCGGCGCGGGCCGTCCTGCTTCAGAATCGGGCGCTTTTCACGGGATTTTTGCGGTGCAGCTACACGCAAAGGTGCGCGGCTATGACGCACGACGAGGTCGACATCGCCTCGACGCCGGGCCGGGGACAGTCCCGGTGGAGAACCTCCCGCGCTGCGGCCTTTTGGCACGTTAAATGCTTGTAAAGGGCCGGCCGATGATGGCCGGGTACAAAACGTTCGGGGGCCGCCAGGCCCCCAACCTTTCGCATCATCTACAGAGAGGCTCAATGACCAAGTATAAGCTCGAGTACATCTGGCTCGACGGATATACGCCGACTCCGAACCTGCGCGGCAAAACTCAGATCAAGGAATTCGCGTCGTTCCCGACGCTTGAGCAGCTTCCGCTCTGGGGCTTCGATGGCTCCTCCACCCAGCAGGCCGAAGGCCACAGCTCCGATTGCGTGCTGAAGCCGGTCGCCGTCTTCCCGGACGCCGCGCGCACCAACGGCGTGCTCGTGATGTGCGAAGTCATGATGCCCGATGGCAAGACCCCGCACGCCTCCAACAAGCGCGCCACCATTCTCGACGACGCCGGCGCCTGGTTCGGCTTCGAGCAGGAATACTTCTTCTACAAGGACGGCCGTCCGCTCGGCTTCCCGACCTCGGGTTATCCGGCGCCGCAGGGCCCGTACTACACCGGCGTCGGCTTCTCGAACGTCGGCGACGTCGCCCGCAAGATCGTCGAAGAGCACCTCGACCTTTGCCTCGCTGCCGGCATCAACCATGAAGGCATCAACGCGGAAGTCGCCAAGGGCCAGTGGGAATTCCAGATCTTCGGCAAGGGCTCCAAGAAGGCCGCTGACGAAATGTGGATGGCCCGCTATCTGATGCTGCGCCTCACCGAGAAGTACGGCATCGACATCGAATTCCACTGCAAGCCGCTCGGCGACACCGACTGGAACGGCTCCGGCATGCACGCCAACTTCTCGACCGAGTATATGCGCAACGTCGGCGGCAAGGAGTATTTCGAGGCCCTGATGGCCGCCTTCGACAAGAACCTGATGGACCACATCGCCGTCTACGGCCCGGACAATGACAAGCGTCTGACCGGCAAGCACGAGACCGCGCCGTGGAACAAGTTCAGCTACGGCGTTGCCGACCGCGGCGCTTCGATCCGCGTGCCGCACTCCTTCGTCAACAATGGCTACAAAGGCTATCTGGAAGACCGTCGTCCGAACTCGCAAGGCGACCCATACCAGATCGCTTCGCAGATCCTGAAGACGATCGCCTCCGTGCCGGCCGACAAGAAGGCTGCGGCCTAAGATCCTCCCGGCCCGGGCTGGGGGCTGGCCCGGGTTGGCTCTCAATCCGCCGGAGCTGAAAGGCTCCGGCGGATTTTTAGCATCTTGATGACAGCCATTCCCGTGACGCAGCAGGGCTGCGTCGCGTGAAGCCTGTCCATATCGGCCCAAAGCGGGATAGAGTGCCCGCAGGATGCGCGCAGGGCCGGGGACGGCTGGTGTTTGAAGGCTTCTACAAGGTGAAATTTCAGCTCGGCGACGCCGTCGGCCGGAGCGTGATGCATGCCGGCAACGGCAAGATGCTGGGCGGCAACTCGGCCTTCGCCCATATCGGCACCTACGAGAAGACCGACAGCGGCGTCGACGTCGTGATCAGCACCGTCCGCCATAACCCCGATCCGAACTACCGCGCCATGGCAGGCACCGACGATGCGACCTTGCTCGCCAAGGGCTGGGCGGATGGCGACCTCTATCGCTTCAAGGGTGAGCTGAAGGAGCTGCCCGGCATTCCCTTCCAGTCGGTGATGACGCCGATCACGGAAGACGAGGTGCCGATCGCCGGTGGCGTCGGCGAAGCCGGCATCGCGGACGGCCTCTACTCAATCCATCTGCGCATGCTCGACGGTCTGGACGGCGGCCTCACCGGCGTGATGCTGCTCAACCGGGGCCGCATCCTCGGCGGCGATGCGGCATTCTACTATCTCGGCAGCTACACCGCCGCGAACGGGCGCTGGAAGGGCCAGATACTCAACCAGGAGCACACGCCGGCCAAGGACGACCCGATCTTCGGCGGCCACGAGGTCGGTATCGGCTTCTCCGGCAGCTACGATGCGGAGCAGGCGGTGCTGGAGGCGACTGCGCTTGCCGGCAAGCGCAGCCTGCGCCTGACCGCCGCGCTCAAGCTGATGCATCGCGCCTGATCGCGACGGAAATCGCTCATGGAAATCCTTCGCATGCTTTCGACGCTCGGCCTGATGGGTGCGATGCGCAGCCTGTCGTCCGCGTACGAAGCCGCAACCGGCGTCCGCATCGACGCCGACTTCGCGCCGACCCTCGCTCTGCTGAAGCGCCTGCGCGACGGCGAGGCCGCCGATCTCGTGATCCTCACGCGCGAGGGGCTGGACGAGATGATCGCGGAGGGCCGCGTGCTCTCAGAGAGCGCCGCCGATCTGGCGCGCTCCTATGTCGGCATTGCCGTGCGGGCAGGGCAGGCGCATCCCGATATCGGAAGCGAAGCGGCGCTGCGCAGGACGCTGCTCGCAGCGCGGTCCATCGCCTATTCGCGGCTGGGCGCGAGCGGCGTCTACTTCGCCCAGCTGATCGTGCGGATGGGGATCGCAGCCGAGATCAACGCAAAGGCGACCATCGTCGAGCAGGGCTTTACAGCCGAGCGTCTCGTCAGCGGCGAGGCCGACCTCGCCGTGCAGCAGATCAGCGAGCTGAAGCAGGTCGGCGGCATCGAGGTGGTGGGACCGATCCCGCACGAGCTGCAGACACCGGCGGTGTTCTCCGCCGGCCGCATGGCAGGGGCGAAGCACGCCGACGCCGCGGACCGTCTGCTGCGCTATCTGGCATCGCCCGAGGTCGTACCCGTCCTGCGCCAATCGGGACTCGAGCCTTGAATTTGCCGGGGCGGGGACGCAACGTGACGACCATGCGGACTTGTCTCCTTGCCATCGTCCTCGTGCTTGCCGCGCCGTTGGCGGCGCGCGCGCAATCGGCCGATCTGGTGTTGTGCGACCGGGTCGCGGCCGATCCCAGCGATCCCGACAAGCCGGCTGACGTGAAGGGCGTCGCGGAGATCGCGTCTTCCGACGTCGCGACGGCGATCAGGTTCTGCAAGCAGGCCGCGCCGTCCTCGCGCCGCGCGATGTTCGCACTCGGCCGCGCTTACGCGGCCAACCGGCAGACGGCGGAGGCGATCGCTGCCTGGCGCAAGGCCGCCGACAAGGGATCGAGCGCGGCGATGGTCGAGCTCGGTGTTGCCTATGGCACCGGCTCCGGCATCGCCAAGGACGAGGCGCAGGCGCGAAAACTGTTCGAGAAGGCGGCGCAATCAGGCAACCCCCGCGGCGTCAGCAACCTCGCTGCGCTCGGCGGCGCAGGGGGCGCCGCGCCGGCCGATCCCGCGCAGGCGCGCGCGCTGCTCGGCAAGGCTGCCGAGACCAATGCGGAGGCGCAGTACCAGCTCGGCCTGATGCTTTCCGAAGGCACGGGCGGTGCGAAGGACGACGTCGCGGCGCGAGCGCTGTTCGAGAAAGCGGCGGCGCAAAATCATCCCGGCGCGCTGGAGCGGATGGGGGCCTTCGCACAGGAAGGCCGCGGCGGCGCAAAGGACAAGGACGCCGCGAAGACCTATTACGAGCGCGCCGCCGCGCTCGGCGACGAGGACGCCAAGAAGGCGCTGGAGCGGCTGCGCTGCCCCTATGCGATCAAGGACAAGCAGGGCAAGCTCGTCACCACGCTGTGTTTCTGAGCAGAGCCGCACGCGACGGAACCTCAATCGCGTGGACGCCGTTGATCTCAAGACACAACGGAGCGCGATCATGATCCGTAAACTGGCGTCGGGCGAATACCGCCTCTATTCACGCAAGGTGAATCCGAAGACCGGCAAGCGTCGTAACCTCGGGACCTTCCGGAGTCGCGCGGCCGCCGAGAAGCACGAGCGCGAGGTGCAGTATTTCAAGCGTCACTGAAGCGGGACGCCGTCCGCCGGAACAAAAATGTCGAAAACAACCCCATGCACAGTAGGCGGGGCCTTGAAATCGCAGCGGAATTACGCGCGACGGATTTTGCGAAATCCGCTTTGACCCGTCGGGCAAAACAGGAGCATGATGGCATCGTGGCGGGGAGGCGCCCCGCAAGGGCCCTGCGCGAAAAAGCCGGATGGCCTGACTGGGGCAGCAGTGCTAGGTAGCCCACGATTCTTTTCCGATTTTGCGGGTTCATTGCGTTGCTGGACGGGCTCTACAAGGTTGAATACGGCGTCAACGATGCGTTCGGGCGCAGCATCATGTGCCTGCACGACGGCAAGATGCTGGGCGGTAATTCGGCCTTCGCGCATCTCGGCACCTATGTCGAGCGTGATGGCGAGATCATCGCCGAGGTGATCACCGAGCGACATAACGAGGATCCCCATTACAAGCCGCTGATGGGCGCCGACGTCGCCAGGATCGGCGCACGCGGCCGGCTGCACGGCAACCAGATTCGTCTTGCCGGCGGCGCGGATACCATGCCGGGCGCCGGTTTCTGGGCCAACCTGACGCGGCTCGACGACGGGGCGCTGCCGCCACGCGGCACGATCGGGCAGGGCGGCATCGCCAACGGGCTCTACGGGATGGGTCTGCGCGCGCTCGACGGTGTCGAAGCGGGTCTCTCCGGCGTCATGCTGCTGATCGACGGCCGCATCCTCGGCGGCGATGCGTTCTTCTACTATCTCGGCTCCTATTCCTCGGCGGACGGCCGCTGGAAGGGCGAGATGCTCAACCAGGAGCACACGCCGGCCAAAGGCGAGAACCCCGTGTTCGGCGGCTATGAGGTCGGGATCGGCTTCTCTGGGACCTGCAACGAGGACAGCGGCGAGCTCGAAGGCATCGCGCTTGCCGGCAAGCGCAGCTTGCGGCTGGCGGCTTCGCTGAGGTTGATGAGAAGGGCTTAGGACGTTTGCCGGGCGGATGTCCGGTTGCTGAGGTGAAGCGGCCCTCGACGCGTCGGCGCGGCGATGTCAGCTAGTGACCCGAAGCGGGCATGCGCCATCTCGCCGCATTTGCGACGCGGCAGTTGCATTCGCAGCAAGTGCGACGACCATTGACACCTGATACTCTGCACCTGTCCCCCCAGCTGCGATGAGGATCGAATGAAGCGGCGGGAGTTCATGGCGACTGCTGCGGCGCTGGTCGTTTCGCCACGACGGTTGGGGGCGCAAGGAATGCCTCGCCGTATCGGTTTCTTCGGTTTCTTAGATCCGATAGCTCGCGAAGCGTGGCGCACTGGCTTACGTGAAAGGGGTTGGATCGAGGGCAAGAACCTGCTCATCGAATATCGCAATTATGCAGACGCCTCGGATCGCTTGCAAACCTTTGCTGCGGAGTTGGTAGCCCTAGCTCCCGATCTGATAGTTGCCGCCGGGCCGCAAGCAGCCTCCGCCCTGAAATCGGCCACCATTCCGATTGTCTTCGTGGTTGTTGCCGATCCTGTTGGACTTGGCCTGGTTCAAAGCCTCTCGCGCCCAGGCGGCAACATGACCGGTCTTACCTCGTGGGTTCCGGGAGATTGGTTTGGAAAACAAATCGAAATCCTCCGCGAACTGATACCCCATGCCGCAAAAATTGCGCTCTTAGTCAATCGCGACAACCCAATGCACAGGCTGCTGTTAGCTGAGGAGGTACCAAGCACAGCCCGAAAGCGCGGGGTCGCTCTGTCTATAGTCGAGGCGACTAAGACCGAGGAACTCGACACCGCCTTTGCTTCAGCAGCTGCCCAGCGCGCCGATGCAATGATCGTTTTTGGCGACATTCTGACCATTCGCCAAGCCCCGCGAGTTGTCGGGCTCGCGGCGGAGTACCATTTGCCCGCGATTTACTTCTTCCGACAATTCGCCGATGGCGGATTGGTCGTCTACGGCCCCGATATAGCCGATCTATTCCGCCGTGCAGGCGGCTACGTCGATAAGATCCTCAAGGGCACCAAGCCTGCCGATCTGCCGGTAGAGCAGCCGACCAAGTTCGAGCTAGTCATCAACATGAAAACGGCGAAAGCGCTCGACCTCACTGTGCCGCCCTCGTTACTCGTTCGTGCCGATGAGGTGATCGAATAGAGATGGGATTTGCTGCGATGCATGAATCCAATGCCCGACGCTGCACCGGTCACGAACGCAGTCTTTCCAGCGAGTTCCTTCACGCGCAGCCTTCCCGTGGAAGCGGACACCTGGCGCCAATAAGCCAAGTGTCCCCGGGCGCCATATGACCCCGTTTTCGAGCGATTGGGAAGCGTGCCGAATGTCCGCTTGTGACCCCGTGGCTGACCTCGGTCGCCGCCTGTCGGATGTCAGCAAGCGACCCCAAGGGGACTATTTCATTTCCGTCAGGTACTCCGCGGAAATCCGACCACGCCTGTCAGGATCTCCATCTCCTGCCCACCACGTCACGACTTATTCTGTCTTGCCTCCACATATCGCGCGAAGCTATCGAGGATCGCCTGCCAACCGCCTTGCTGTTGCTCGACGGAGTGCGTCGGTTCGCTATCGAAGACGACGCGGACGACAACTCCTTTTGGGCCGGGCACGAATTCAACTTCGGCCTTTCGATCGCCGAACGCGTATTCGATCCGCTTGTGGTTAACGATCTTCGTGTAAGTGCCGGCGAAGTCGAAACCCATGCTGCCGTCCTTGGCCTCCATGCGCGACGAGAACGCGCCGCCATCACGCAGGTCGACCGTAGCCCTGGTCGTATGCCAGTCGTCGGACGCTGCGTTCCACTTCACGATATCGGCAGGCGTCGTATAGGCACGCCAGACCTGATCGACGGGGGCTGCTACGTTGGTCTCGACGGTAATTCTCATGGGCATTGCTCCAGGTTCACTTTGACGGTTCGAGGCGACGACATCACTTCACGTCGCGGGTCCATACAGGGCACTTCCGGGAAGTGTCCACCCGAGGACGATCGAGACTGGCCGATGCCGACATGGTCACGCCGTTCATGTGTAAAAAAACGAAAGGGTGTCATCAAAACGCCTCTGGGCCATCCGCTATCGACCGCGATCAAATTCACGGGCACTATCTGTGGCGAGTTCGGTATCGGCGCCGAGGCAAAGATCATGACGCCGATGCCCGAGGCGGAAGTTGCTCTCGACGCGTCGAGGAACGGCCTCTAGCGCAGCTTGTTGGTCCGGGAAGCAGTCAGGAGGCGTGACCATGGAACGCATCAGCAAGGGCCAGATCCTCCTGCTCGCCGTTTTGGCAATGATCCTGATCTTGACCGGGGTCTGGGCCGTTTCGGTATGGAATGCCAGCAGCGGGGTCGAGATCGGCAAGCACGGCTGGATCGCGCTAGGCCTTGGCACATTTTTCTCCTTGCTGATCGGATGCGGACTGATGGCGCTGATGTTCTTCAGCAGCCGCAGCGGTCACGATGACAGCGCCGATCCCTTCCGCCACAAGCAAGACAAATCGGCCGAGTGACGTTCGAGGTCGCATCCAGCCCGCAACCAATTTCGGCGCGGCGAGCCGATCATGTCGCCTCCAAACTCAGAGGAGATGGCAATGATGCGGACGGTCGAGGTTTATGGGCCCCAGGCTGCGGGGTCAAAGGACGGAATTGGCACCCGGCAGGGCGGATCCGTACCCCGCCGGGCTTCCCCTGGGGGCCCGCATGGCCTAAGACGCTGCAACGCAAAAATCCCCCAAAAGATACTCATGATCCGCCTCGACAACGTCAGCAAGCAAGCCGGCCACCAGATCCTGTTCATTGAAGCCTCCGCCGCCCTCAACAAGGGCGAGAAGATCGGCCTCGTCGGGCCGAACGGTGCCGGCAAGACCACGCTGTTCCGGATGATCGCCGGTGAGGAACTGCCCGACGAGGGACAGGTTTCGACCGATCGCGGCATCACCATCGGCTATTTCAACCAGGACGTCGGCGAGATGTCTGGCCGCAGTGCCGTGGCCGAGGTGATGGACGGGGCCGGTCCCGTCAGCGAGGTCGCGGCCGAGCTGCGCGAGCTCGAGGCCGCCATGGCCGACCCTGACAAAGCCGACCAGATGGACGAGATCATCACCCGCTACGGCGAGGTGCAGCACCGTTTCGAGGAGCTCGACGGCTATGCGCTCGACGGCCGCGCGCGCGAAGCGCTGTCCGGCCTCGGCTTCAGTCAGGAGATGATGGACGGCGACGTCGGAAAACTCTCCGGCGGCTGGAAGATGCGCGTGGCGCTGGCGCGTATTCTTTTGATGCGCCCCGACGTCATGCTGCTCGACGAGCCGAGCAACCATCTCGATCTCGAAAGCCTGATCTGGCTGGAAAAATTCCTGCACGACTACGAAGGCACGCTGCTGATGACCTCGCATGACCGCGAGTTCATCAACCGCGTGATCTCCAAGGTGATCGAGATCGATAGCGGCTCGCTCACCACCTATACCGGCGATTACGAATTCTACGAGCAGCAGCGGGCGCAGAACGAGAAGCAGCAGCAGGCGCAGTTCGAGCGCCAGCAGGCCATGCTCGCCAAGGAGATCAAGTTCATCGAGCGCTTCAAGGCGCGCGCCTCTCATGCCGCTCAGGTGCAGAGCCGGGTGAAGAAGCTCGACAAGATCGAGCGGGTCGAGCCGCCGCGCCGCCGCCAGAGCGTGGCGTTCGACTTTCCGCCGGCACCGCGCTCGGGCGAGGACGTCGTGGCGCTCAAGAACGTGCACAAGGGCTACGGAGCCAAGCGGATCTATGACGGGCTCGATTTCATGATCCGGCGCAGGGAGCGCTGGTGCGTGATGGGCGTCAACGGCGCCGGCAAGTCGACGCTGCTCAAGCTCGTCGCGGGCGCGAGCGAGCCGGACCAGGGCACGGTGGCGGTCGGCGGCAGCGTCAAGATGGGCTATTTCGCCCAGCACGCGATGGACCTGCTCGACGGCGAGCAGACGGTGTTTCAGTCGCTCGAATACGCGTTTCCGACCGCGGGGCAGGGCTCCTTGCGCGCGCTCGCCGGCTGCTTCGGCTTCTCCGGCGACGATGTCGAGAAGCGCTGCCGCGTGCTCTCGGGCGGCGAGAAGGCGCGGCTGGTGATGGCCAAGATGCTGTTCGACCCACCGAACTTCCTGGTGCTGGACGAGCCGACCAACCACCTCGACCTCGCCACCAAGGAGATGCTGATCACGGCGCTTTCGGATTTCGAGGGCACCATGCTGTTCGTCTCGCATGACCGGCATTTTCTGGCGACGTTGTCGAACCGGGTGCTGGAGCTGACGCCGGAAGGCATCCATCAGTTCGGCGGCGGCTACACGGAATATGTCGCGCGCACCGGGCAGGAGGCGCCGGGGTTGCGGAGCTAATCTCTGCTCTTTCCCGCAACCTTGCCCGCAATCTTGGCGATGGCCTCGATCTCGTTGGTCCAGATGCCGCCGGAATAGTCTTGCGGCAACTGCGCGAACGCTTCCGGCGTATCGATGCCGGTGGAGAACTCTCCGCCGCTGTAGGGACCGAGCACGAACACCGCGCTGTTGACGCCGTTCATGCGTGCGAGGAAGCGATCGGGCCAGCCCCATAGCCAGGGTGCGGCGTTGATCGGCACCAGCACCATCGCGTTGCGGCAGGCCGCCGGGACCAGGCCGGTCCAGCCATAGCCGATATAACGGATCAGGCAGCTCCGGATCGCCGCACGCGAGATCGTGCGTACGTCGGGGGTGAGGCGACGGATCGCCTCGATGGGCTCGTCGCCGCCATAAACCATGACCGCGCGGCGCCGCTCGGCCGGCAGCGCATTCAGCACGCCGGCAAGTGTCTCGCCTTCGTTCGGGTCTCGGCTCTTCACGTTGATGAGGAGTTTCTTGTCAGGGAAGGTGGCCAACACCTCGGACAATGTCGGCATCATTCCAATCCCCTTGCCGCGGAAGGGGAAGGTCTTGCCGCCGTCGGCGGTGTAGCCGTAGCCGATATCGAGCATTTTCAGCTTCGCCATGCTCTGCTCGCGCGTGACGCCGTGGCCGTCGGTACGGCAGTCGAGCGTCCAGTCGTGGAACACGGCGAATTCGCCGTCGGTCGTCGGATGCACGTCGATCTCGACCACGTCGGCGCCGGCGTCAAAACCGGCGCGCATCGATGGAATGGTGTTATCGAGATAATCGTGGGTCGGCGGCAACATCCGCGCGGCGGTGCAGGTGTCGTTCTTCACATCGCGCTCATCGAAGCGTTGCGCCATGCCGCGATGGGCAAGCAGCACCGGCTTGCCGCCCTGATGCGGCGCCAGAAGGCTGGTGTTGTTGATGTAGACGCCTGCCGCGACGGCGATGATGGCTGTCGTCGCGAATTTGAGTTTCCAGCCCACAGATGATTCCCAATTCCGCGATCACCCTCAGTGGTATTTGAGGTTGATTTGCGGCGATCGTTTCGCAGGGGCGCTGTCCGCATCGCACCGCTTGAACGGCCCCATGCCAGTCGCTACGCTCCTGCAAAAAAGGGGAGTGAAACGGCGATGAAGCAACTCCGGATCGGCGACATCACCATCGACGCCGTGATCGAGCGGGAGGGGCCGTGGCGGCGGCCGCAGGATTTCTTCCCGGCCTATGATGAGGGCGTGTTTGCCCATCATCTGCCGACGATGGAGCCGGAGGTCTTTGACGCCGCGCGCGGCATGATGGTGATCACCTATCAGACCTTTGTGGTGCGTACGCCGCGCTACACCATTCTGGCCGACACCTGCACCGGCGAGGACAAGGGCCATCCGCCGCCGTTCGATTTTCCCGGCAAGGAGCGTTGGCGCAACGAGCTGTTCGCGCTCGGCATCTCTTTCGAGCAGATCGACTACGTGTTCTGCACGCATCTGCATATCGATCACACCGGCTGGAACACGACGTTGCGCGACGGACGCTGGGTGCCGACGTTTCCGAACGCGAAATACGTCTTTCACAGGGGTGAGTATGCGGCCTGGGAGGCGGAGAACGCCAAGGGCTGCAATCCGCCCGGTACGGTGTTTCGCGACAATTGCCTGCCGATCGTCGAGGCCGGGCAGGCGCTGCTGGTCGACGATGGTTACGCGCTCGACGACACCATCACGCTGACGCCGACGCCGGGGCATTCGCCCTGTCATTGCTGCGTGAACATTTTTTCGAAGGGCCAGCGCGCGGTGGTCGCGGGCGACCTCATGCATCACCAGATCCAGTGCCGCGAGCCGGACTGGTCGGCGAAGCCGGATTGGGACCCGAAGCAGTCGGCGCTCTCGCGGCGAAAATTCTTCGCCTCCGTGGCGGACACGGACACGCTGATCTTGCCGGTTCATTTCCCGGCGCCGACGGTGGGGCTGATCAGGCCGCTGGGCGATGCGTTTGATTACAAGTTCAAGCGGGAATGAAGTGTCTCCGCATCGTCATGGCCGGGCTTGTCCCGGCCATCCACGAACTTTCAAGCGCCACGAAGAACGTGGATGCCCGGGACAAGCCCGGGCATGACGGAGTTCGTGGAGCGATTGCTCGCTAACCAGCAGCGAATGCAAAGCGCCTTACGCGCCGACTTCGCACTTCTTCATAAAACTGTTCTTGGCGGCGCCGGCGAGGGGCTTGCCGTCGGCGCTGACGGCCTTGGGCGCGCAGGCGTCGGCTTTGCACTTCTTCATGAACGAGGTCTTGGCGGCGCCGGCCAGCGGCTTACCGTCCTTGCCGACCGCCTTGCTCTCGCAGGTTTCTTGCGCGAAGGCCGAGCCCGCTGCAAAGGTGGCAACGATCGCAGCCAGGAAAATCCGCTTCATCATGGGTGTCTCCGTCAGCCAGAAATGGCGGCGAGATTGGAACCGGGAATCGTGGCGCAATCAAGCTGGATGAGGGCCTGCCGGTCCGGCTGGCGATTTTTTCCAAGCGGAGTCGGCCAGGCTCGCTTCCTGTTGCACTGCTCGCTGACCACGGCGGGCAATGCTGCTAGGCTTGGCCAGCTTAGCCGGACGGAGCATCGTGATGGACGCCGTGATCCCGAAACGCCAGGAAGCCGCCGATCAGCATTCGCATCTGGTTCGGCCTCAAGACATGGATTGGCAGACGACGCGCTTTCCCGGCTGCGAGGCGAAGACGCTGCTGTTCGATCGCCGCACCGGCCTGATGACCGCCTTGATGCGGTTTGCGCCGGGATCGGTGCTGCCCGATCACGAGCATGTCGGCATCGAGCAGAGCTGGGTCATCGAAGGCACGCTCGTCGACAAGGAGGGGCCGGCCAGGGGCATCGCCTGCAAGGCCGGCGAATTCATCTGGCGCGAGGCAGGCAGCCGGCATGCCGCCTGGTGCCCGGACGGGGCCCTGATCCTGGCGATCTTCCAGGTGCCGAACAAGTTCTTCGAAGCCGACGGCCGCGTGGTCGACGCCGCCGGTCAGGACTGGGACGAAACCTGGGGACACACGGCGGCGCAGCGGGCGCGGAGCGCGTGATAGGCGGTTCGGCACGGCTCACGTCGTGCCGCCGATGCTTCTGACGAGCATGGCGACCTGAACGGCGATCAGGCGCCGCATCTCCTTGCCGCTCCTGGCCGTTTCCCGCAGTCCGCGCATGCCGAACACGAGGCAGCGCGCCAAAACTTCGGGCTCGTCTGCTCCCCTTGCAGACCGCACCTGATCTCCGATGAGCTCGACGACCAGGGACTGGAAATTGTCATAGACCTGTCTGACTGCGGGGAAGCGGAGGTCGAAGAGATCGGCCGAATCCGGATGCGCCTCGACCAGGTCGAAGCCATGGCATCCCCAGGATTTGCAGGCGTGGAGCAGCTTGGCGTGAAGCCCGTCGAGGCGGGCGATCGCGGCCCTGATCTCGCGATGCTTCTGCTCGTCCATTCCCCGGATGACTGCCGCGAACACCGCGTCCTTGTCGGGGAAGAGCAGGTAGAGCGCGGGTCGCGATATCCCCGCCTCAGAGGCGATGTCGCCCATCGTCGTGCGGGCATAGCCGTAGCGCGAAAAGACCTCGGTCGCGGCCGCGACGGCAAGCTGTTCTTTCGAGGCGCGGGATTGAACCATGGTCTCCCCATCAATCGTTCGCATCTTGACAAAATTTCGATAATTGTCAACTTGTCATAATCCGGCGAACCAAGAGGGTGTTGCGAGATGAACGACGAAGCGCGACTAAAGACGTGGAACGCCTATCAGGCCGCATGGGGGCCCGTTGGGGAAAGCGAGCGGCGTCGGCTGCTCGAACAGAGCGTGGCCGCGGATTGCGTCTACACAGATCCGGGCTCGCAGGTGGCGGGGCGGGAAGCCTTGATGGCCCGCATCGGGCAGACGCAGCTAAAATTTCCGGGCGCCTGCTTCAGGAACGACAGCTTCCTCGAACACCACGAGCAGGCGCTTTTCCGCTGGACCATGTACGACGGCACCGGCCGCGTCTTCGTCAAGGGCGAGAGTTTTGGGCGCTTTGGTGCAGATGGCCGCCTGGTTCAGGCGACCGGCTTCTTCGAGCTGCCGGCTGCCACGTCCTGATGGCTGGCCGACGGGCTCAAACGCCGCGCGCGAGCAGGGCCTTGAAGTCGGCTCGCGCGCGCTGCGCCTCGGCACGCGCGACGTCCGAGGCGTCGCCCATGCCAAAATAGCCGTGGATCAGGCCCGGGCCCTCGTGATGCTTGACCCGCACGCCGGCGGCCTCCAGCGCCCGCGCATAGGCAGCGCCCTCGTCGCGCAGGGGATCGAACCAGGCGGTGGTCACGACCGCGGGTGCGAGGCCCGCAAGTGAGGCGGCCCGCAGCGGCGAGACGCGCCAGTCAAGGGCGTGGTTGGCATCGGCGAGATAATGGCCGCAAAACCATTCCATCGTGGCACGCGTCAGAAAGTAGCCCTCGGCATTCTCGGCGCGCGAAGGATAGCGCGCGTTCTCGCGCGCGTCGGCGTAAGCGCCGAGGACGTCGGTCACGGGGTAGACCAGCAATTGTGCGGCGAGCTTGATGCCAGCATCGCGGCAGGCGATCGCAGTGGTCGCGGCGAGATTGCCGCCGGCGCTGTCGCCGGCAACGCCGAGGCGTTTTGCCTCGCCGCCAAATTCCGCGACGCGGTCGAAGATATCACTCACGGCGGCGAAGGCGTCCTCGAACGCGCCCGGAAAGCGAGTCTCCGGCGGGCGGCGATAGTCGACGGAGATGACGACGGCGCCGGTCTCGATCGCAAGGTTGCGCGCCTGCCGGTCATGGGTCTCGAGGTCGCCCGCGACCCAGCCGCCACCGTGGAAGAACACCACGGTTGGCGCGGGCGTGCTGCCGATCCGATAGACGCGTGCAGGAAGCGGGCCGGCGCCGCCTTTCACCTTGATATCCTCGACGCTGTCGACGGGCGGCGGCGGGATGGCGGCGCGCGAGGCAGCCAGTGCGCGCAAGGAATCGCGGGCGCTCTGTGGCGTCATGACCGTGGGATCGCGCATCGGCATGAGCGGAATGATCTGGGCGATGACGGGATCGAGTGGCGCGGCCATGGCAGCTCCTCCAGGGTTCTTGGTCTTGCTTGCGAGTGAGCATAGATTCTGCGCGCCGCATCGGCAACCGGCCGTGTCGTCACGCCGATGGATGAAGGGCAGGGAGGTCCACGAGGTGGAATTCGAAACGCTGGTCCAGTCGCGCCGGAGCGTGCGCGGCTTCAGGAACGGGCCGGTGCCGCGCACGGTGATCGAGGCGATCATCGAGAGCGCCAAGCGTGCGCCGTCGTCGATGAACACCCAGCCCTGGCATGTTCATGTGCTTACCGGCAGCCCGCTCGAGGAGGTCCGCCGCCGCAACATGGACGAGATGATCGGCGGGGCCACCTGCGCTCCGACATCGTGCGCGAGGTCGCGAAAATTCCGGAGGACGAGGTGATCATGACCTGCGTCGCGATGGGCTATCCCGACGACGACTTTGCCGCAAACGCCGTTCGCTCGGACCGCGAGCATAACGAAGAGTTCGTGCGCTACGTGGGTTTTGCCGATTAGGACGATGAAGAGGAGATTATTCTCTCGCAAAATTTTTTTGGTGCGGAGTCGTTCGCAGGCTCTTGCAATCTCGAAAATGCGGGAGGAACAATAAGCCTCGTGATAGGTTTGTTGCTGGCGCGAGGGAATTGACATGCGGCGGCTGGCTAGCCTGGTTCGATGGTTCTTCGGCCCGCGGCTGCGGCGCCCCATCGATGCTGATCCAAGTCTTCCTTTCACACCCGAAGAGTTCGGCCGGCTGATTCGCAGCGGCCGGCATGAGGACATGAAACTGCTGGCCGACGGGCTGGCCTGCCGGTCCATCCCGCACCGCGCCAGCCATCGCGCCACGCACTGAAGCCGCGCCACGCACGATGCGTCACGCGGAAGAGCCGCGATAAAGGAAACCGTTCTATGTCCCGGTTTCGTGGTAACATGCGGCCATCATGAGCAATCGCATTCTCGTCCTCTACGGTTCCTACCGTTCCGACCGCATGGGCATCCGCCTTGCGAATTTCGTCATCAATCGGCTGCGCGCGCGCGGCGACGATGTCACCTTCATCGACGCCAAGGCGATCGGCCTGCCGATGCTCGACCGCATGTACAAGGAGTATCCGAAGGGTTCGGCACCTGAAGCGCTTGAGAGTCTGGCGGGACAGATCCGCGGCGCCGACGGCTTCGTCTTCGTCACCGGCGAATACAATTGGGGCATCCAGCCCGGCCTGAAGAATCTCACCGACCACTTCCTCGAAGAGTGGTTCTGGCGTCCGGCCGCGATCGTGAGCTATTCCGCCGGCCGTTTTTCCGGCGCGCGCGCCGCGACCGCCTGGCACGGCACGCTGTCGGAGATGGGCATGGTGGTGGTGTCGAGCACCATCGGGGTCGGTCCGATCGCGCAGACATTGTCGGCCGAGGGCGAGCCGACCGGCGACGGCGGCAAGGCCCTGGAGCGCTCGTTCCCGCGCTTTGCCGACGATCTCGCCTGGTGGATCGAGGCCGCCAAGGCGCAGCGGGCGCGCAAGGCACCGCCGTACTGAACTTGTCTACGCCGCCCTGACCTCGCCGAGGAAGCGGTCGAACTGGCCGGCGAGATCGCGCGACTGCGTCGAAAGCTGCTCGGCGGCGCCGAGCACTTCCCTTGCGGCTGCGCCGGTGTCGTCGGCGGCGCGCTGCACGCCTGCGATGTTGGTGTTGACCTCCTGGGTGCCGCGGGCGGCCTCCTGGACGCTGCGGGCGATCTCCTTGGTCGCCGAGCCCTGTTCCTCGATCGCCGCGGCGATCGCGGTGCCGATCTGGTCGATCTCGCCGATGACGTCGGCCACGTTGCGGATCGCGGCCACGGTCTCGTCGCTCGCGGTCTGGATCGCCGTGATCTGCTCGGAAATTTCGGTGGTGGCCTTGGCGGTCTGGCCCGCTAGCGATTTCACCTCGGAGGCGACCACGGCAAAGCCGCGGCCGGCCTCGCCGGCGCGGGCGGCCTCGATGGTCGCGTTCAGCGCGAGCAGGTTGGTCTGCTCGGCAATGCTCTGGATCAGCGTGACGACGTCGCCGATCTTCTGCGCGCCCTCGGCGAGGGTGCGCGCGGTGTCGCCGGTGCGGCGGGCGTTCTCGACGGCGCGGGCCGCGATCTCGGTGGATTGTGCGACCTGACGACCAATCTCGGAGATCGAGGAGGTCAGCTCCTCGGTGGCGCTGGCGACGGTCTGCACGTTGGTCGAGGTCTGCTCGGAGGCCGTGGCGACGACCGCGGCCTGGCTGTTGGTCTGGGCCGCCGTCGAGGTCATCGACTGTGCGGTGCTTTCCATGGTCGAGGAGGCCCGGGACAGGCCGCCGACGAGCTCGGTGACCTTGGCCTCGAACGCGCGGGTGAGCTCGTCGAGCGCCTGGGCGCGGCGCATTTTGCCGTCATTCTCGGCCTGCTTCTCGGCCGCGAGACGGTCGGCCCGGATCATGTTGTCCTTGAAGACCTGGACGGCGGCAGCCATCGCCCCGATCTCGTCGGAGCGCGCAGCGCCGGGGATACTTTCCGCAACCTCGCCCTCGGCAAGCCGCGACATCCGGCTCGTCAGGCTGACGATCGGCGCGCAGACGCGGCGGCGAACCATCACGATGAGGCCGACGCTCGCGACGAGCACGGCGGCAAGGCCTGCAAGCGCGATGGTGAAGCTGGTGCGCGCGGCCGAGGAGGCGCCGGCGAGGATCTGCTCGGCATTATCGTAGAACGCGTCGCGGACCTCGATGATGGTGCTGAGGCCGCGCTGCGTGGCGGCGTAATAGGTGTCCATGTCGTGTTCGTACTTGCCGCTGACCGCGCCGTCCTTGACGAGCTTGAGCTCGCGGCCAAATTCCTCGACATAGATCGAATTGAACTTTTCGAGCGCAGCGCCGACGTTCGCCGGCGTTGCCGGATTGCCGCGCAACTCCAGTAGTGCCATCACGAGCTGGTCGTTGCGGCCCTGCGAGCGGCCGATGTCGGCCTTCTCGGCGTCGGTCGCCGGCTTCTTGCCGCCGACGAGGTTCTTGTGCAGGCTGGAGTTGAAGCCGCCGACGTCGCGCAACGTCATGGCGGTATTGGCGTAGCTGGCCTGCCGGTAGGCATCACCGTTCAGGATCGCCATGCGGCGGACCTGCTCGTTCAGCAGCGCGGTCACGCCGCCGTTGAGCACGGCATTGTCGGCGACGATCTTCTTGGCCGCGTCCTTGCGGGCCTCCGCCGGCCCGGTGAGCGCCTTGTCGATGGCCTCGCGCAAGGCGGTGAATTTCGCATTGATGCCATCGATGTTGCTGCCGATGGTGTTGCCGTCGTCGAACGAGCCGGGCAGCTCCTTGCGTAGCGCGTTCATCCTGTCGCGGGCGCCGTCGGTCTGCTTGCGCAGCTTGTCCTGTTCGGCGAGCAGCGCAGGGTCGATCGTGGCAGGGCCGTAGAGGATGTTGGTGGAAAAGCCGCGCTCGGGGTTGAGATAGCGCGGGATGTCGCTGGCAGCGCGGACGATCGCCAGGCGGCCTTGCGCCTCGCTGATCCGCTCCATCGTCTGATACTTGGTCACGGCAACATAGACGGCGAGGCCGCCGCCCACGGTCGAGAGCGAGACGATGGCGGTGGTCAGGAGCGTACCGATTTTCATGATCTGTCCGGCATTGGCGCGGGGGAGAAAGATATTCTCCGGAAGTTAGGATGCCCGTGTTAATCTCGGGTTTACGCTCAGGCCGATGGCGCCCTCTCAACTGTAGGTCGCGCTTACCGATCCCAGCGGACCAAAATCGGCAACGTAGGTTTCGCCAGCCTTCGGCCGCAGCATGCCAGTCAGCGTGCCCGTGCTGATCGTCTGGCCGGCCTTGAGACCGATGCCTGTCCGCGACAGCTCGTTGGCAAGCCAGGTCAGCGGCACCAGCGGATGGTCAATCGCCTCTGCAGCGGAGCCGCGGCGCCTCTCGGCGCCATTGCAATTGAGGATGACGTCCTGATTGGCGATGTCGCGGTTGCGCCAGTCGGTGATGGGCTCTCCGAGCACGATCGTTCCCGATCCAGAGCCGTCCGCCATGATCGCCGGCATTGCGGGAAATGCCGCATCGTGAACGAAGCGGCACTCCGCTAGCTCGATGCCGGGATGCAACGAGGCGACGGCGTCGCCGACCTCACCCACCGCATAGGGCTTCGCGCGCGGTGGCAGGTCGGCGCCGAGACGTGCCTGATACTCGACTTCCGGTATCGGGCTGCATTGCCTGGCGTGCTCGACGCTGGCGGGCGAGCTCTTGATCAGAGGCGCGAACACTCGCCCATAGATCGGCGAAGAGATGCGGAGCTGGCGCTGGAGTCCGGGCTTCATGCCGGCGATCTTCCAGCCGACGACATCCCAGCCCAATTCCTCTTCCACCATCCGTGCAACGTGGTACGCCGTGTCTGCATCCGGCGGTACCAGCCGTTCTTCGAGGCCGCTTTGTTGCCGGCCCTCGCGGCGCAATTTGGCGAGATGACGGGCGAGTTCGCGCTGTCGGGAAAGGTCCACGGTGCGTCTCCAATCTATCCGTTGGTGCGGGCGAGGGCGGCGTCCAGCACCGTCTCCAGTTCCTCTTGAACCTGATCGAGCGCATCGGCACTGCGGTTGGCGCGGCACATGGCGACCGTGCCTTCGATCGCGGCGACGACGAGTGTCGCTAGCCGCTCGGCGCGCTCCGCGGCCAGCCCTTCGCGCAGCAGGGCTGCGCGCATGATTTGCCGCCACTCGGCGAACACCCCGTCGGCGAGGTCGAGCAGATGCTGCTGCGCCGCCTCATCGTCCTTGTCGGAGGCCTCCCCGACATAGCCATCGACGGCGACCGCGAGCACCGGACATCCGGCCTTGAAGCCGGTCGCCTCGAGCCGGCGGCGCCAGGACGCGACGAAGGCCCGCAGGCCGTCGATCACGCCGCGATCGCGCATGGCTTTCTCCAGAGGAGTAGCGACCTCCCTGCCGGCGAAGGTCACGGCCTCGGCGATCAACTGCCGCTTGCCGTCCGGAAAGTGGTGACTGATTGAGCCGCGCGGCGTCGCCGTATGGCGGACGACGTCGCGCATGCTGGTGGCGTTGACGCCGCGGCGGCTCATCAAATCGGCGGCGCCGGCGATCATCTTGTCGCGGGTAGTGGAGGTCATGGGAAATCCCTGGTCGGCGTTCTGATCTAGACTATGACGATTGACATAAGCAAGCGGGACTGAAATATGACGATCGTCATAATTCTCTTGGAGGGCGCCTTTTGACCATTATTACCGTGACCGCGCCTGCGGGCCGGCTCAGCCTGACCCAGCGCCGCCGCCTCGCGGAAAGCCTGACCGATGCCGTGCTCGAGCCTGAGATCGGCCAGCACGTGGCGGCCGCGCGAATGGGCTTTCAGGTCCATTTCCACGACTTGGCGGCTGACTGCATGGCGATCGGCGGCCAGCTCCTGTCCGATCAGCACAGCCCGCGCGACATCATCACCGTCAGGATTGCGGTGATGAACGCGGCCTGGCCGGCGGAGGTGCGCGCCGAGGTGATCCGCAACGTGCTCGCGCGGCTCGCGGAGGCCTGCGGCATGCAGACGCCGGCGCCCACCTGGTGGGTCAATCTCGAGGTCATCGACGAGGGAAGCTGGGGATCGCGGGGTGGCGTGCTCTCGATCCTTCAACTGCTCGAATCCGGCGTGTTCACGCCGGAGCGGATCAAGGCGATCCGCGGGGCGATTCAGCCGTCGGCCTGACGCCCGCCGACACCGAACGACAATCATGGAGAGACACACATGAGCGAGGGACAGATCCGCACCGAGGTGCACGGCCATGTTCTCAAGATCCTCATCGACAATGCCGCGAAGAAGAACGCGTTCACGCCGGTGATGATGGAGCAATTGTCCGATGCGCTGACCGAGTTGCACAATAACGATGCCTACCGCGTCGGCGTGATCTGCGCCGAGGGCAGGGACTTCACCGCAGGTCTCGACATGCCGAAATTCTTCGGGCCCACCGCGGAGAAGCGCAACATCCGGGAAGGCAATGTCGATCCGTTTGGCCTTGCCAAGCGCTGCCGCAAGCCTGTTATCACCGCCGTGCAGGGCATCGTGTTCACCATCGGCATCGAGCTGATGCTCGCCGGCGACATCGTGGTGACCGCCGCGGATGCGCGCTTCTGCCAGATGGAATCCAAGCGCGGCATCGCGCCGCTTGGCGGAGCGCATTTCCGCTTCCTGTCGCGCGCCGGCTGGGGCGACGCGATGTACCATCTGTTCCTGTGCGACGAATTTTCGGCCGAGCGGGCCCACGCGATCGGTCTCGTCCAGGAGGTCGTGCCCGCAGGCGAGCAGGTCGAGCGTGCGATGGCGCTTGCCGCCATCATCGCGCGCAATGCGCCGCTCGGCATCCAGGTCACCAAGGAAGCGGCGGCCAAGTACGTCGAAGGCGGCGAGGCGGCGGCGATCGCCTACATTCCGGAGATCCGTGCCCGCGTGCTCGGCAGCGCGGACGCGAAGGAAGGCATTCAGTCCTTCATCGAGCGTCGTGCCGCCATCTTCCAGGGACGTTGATCAACGTGGAGCTTGCCGATCCAGCTTCGACAGGATCTCCAGCGTTGCGGCGTCGCGCTCGCCGGCGAAATAGCGGGCGAGTGCCTCGCCGAAAACCGGCTCATCGGAGACCGCGCCGAACAGCGTCATCGACGAGCGGAATTTGGCATCGTCAGGCGCACCGAGGATGGCGTTGATGGTTCGCCCGTCGACGGCGAGCACGAGGCGGGTGCATTCGACCAGGCGCGGACCGAGGACGGGGTGCGCGAGATAGGCCTTCGCCTCCGCCCGCGAGCCGATGGCGTAGCGCTGCGACATGGCGCTGAAGCCGAGGCCCGCGATTTGTGGGAAGACGAACCACATCCAGTGAGTCTGCTTCCGGCCCCGGGCCAGCTCCCCCTGGACGTCGCGAAAAACCGTGTTCTGGGCCGTTACGAAGCGCTCTAGATCGAAAGGATCGGTCATTGGATACCTTGGAGGGCCTTGCCGGCCGCGATTATGCCTAACTTTTGGCTCCCAATGTGGTAGCTGGTATAGAGTCTCCGGGCGGGGGTTGGGCCCCCCGGGGGTCGATTTGGGGATCTGATGGTTTCCGACGCAGCACATGCCGAGAGGCTGTTGTCGCGCCGCCGTGTCGGGCGAGCCGAGAGAGTTCTGCTGTCTCTGGCCGCCGTCGCGCTGGCGCTGGGGGCTGCTGCCTGGGTTGTCGATATCGGCGACACGACCCCGCTGGTCACCGCTGCACTGCCGCCGGCCAATAGCCCGTCTTTCGAGGACCGTTTCGCGTCGGCGTCCGGCAATCCGCCCGCCCGCGAGCTTGGCCTGCGGACGATGGAGCGTTCCGCCCTGAGTGCGGTCCAGCTCAAGCTCCGCGATGCCAAGGCGATGCTCGCCCAGAAGCTCCAGGGCGACGATTGGCGCTCGACCCTGACCGATGACGACCGGCACGTGGTTGACGAGACGCGGCCGTCGCAGCGTGCCGACGCCATCCCGATGCCGCGCTCGCGCCCGACGCAGGCGGACTTCTCCGCCCAGATCGCGTCCAGCCAAGCCTATGCCGAGACCAACCCAAGGGTCGACAACCGCAACTTCTTCGAAAAATTCACCGACAAGATCAGGCTGGCCTCGCTGACGCCCGGCGACGGCCTGTTCGGCAAGGCGCCGGATCTGGCCGCCCTCGGCTACGATTCGCGGACGGCGGTCTATGACATCAAGGCCAAGGCGCTTTACCTGCCGAGCGGCGTCGCGCTGGAAGCCCATTCCGGCATGGGCGCGCTGATGGACGACCCCAATCATGTCGACCAGCGCATGGTCGGCGCGACTCCACCCGCAACCTACGACCTGAAGCCGCGCGAAAAGCTGTTCCACGGTGTCCGCGCGCTGCGCCTGACGCCCACCGATGGCACAAGCGCGCTCGGCCGCGTCGGCCTTCTCACCCACAATTACATGCTCGGGCCGCGCGGCGATTCCAACGGCTGCGTCTCGATCAAGGACTATGATCGCTTCCTCAAGGCTTACGACAATGGCGAGTTCAACCGCCTGGTCGTGGTGCCGAGCCTGAGCGGATCTGCGACTGCCTCGCAGCGCGCCAGCACCGACTCCTGATATTCGCCTGCTGCGGCGGGGCTGCCGTTTCCCCTTCGTTAAGCCGTCATCGTCCAGAAGCAGCCCATGAGTGATCCATCAAGTTCCGAGACCCCGCTGCGTACGACGTTCAAGATCAAGCTGAACGGCGACACGTTGGCGATCGCGACCGTCGGTCAGGCCTATCAATTCCTCACCAACTTCAAGTCGGTCGAATGGATGGAATTCCGCTCCCTGCACGAGGACGCCGTCGAGGCTCTGGAAGGCGCAGCCGGTAACGCGATGCTGGCGGGGCAGGCGACCAACGCCGTGCGCGCGCTGTTCGTCAGCGCCAAGCTGCTCTGAAGCCTTTCAGTCACAGTCTCGTTGCCCGGCGGGAGCGCAGCGTCATCCGGGACCCATGTCCTCGCGCATCTTGAACTCTGCTTTGGGAACGGGCAAACGGTCCGCGAAGATCGTCGCCGCAAGCCCATATGTTTGAAATTTAGTTCAGGGAGAGACCCATCATGAAACGCCGTACATTCCTCCAGGGCGGCGCGGTTGCCGGCGCGACGACGCTGGTTGCCGCACCTGCGATCGCGCAGAGCGCGCCGGAGATCAAATGGCGCCTGACGTCGAGCTTCCCGAAGTCGCTCGACACCATCTACGGCACGGCGCAGACCTTCGCGAAATACGTCGCCGAGGCCACCGACAACAAATTTCAGATCCAGACCTTCGCGGCAGGCGAGCTCGTTCCCGGTCTGCAGGCGCTCGATGCCGTCAGCGTCGCGTCCGTCGAGATGGCGCAGACGCCGCTCTATTTCTACATCGGCAAGGAGCCGGCGCTGGCCTATGCCACCGGCGCGCCGTTCGGCATGAACCATCGCCATCAGGAATCGTGGTGGCACTTCGGTGGCGGCGCCGACCTCACCAACGAGGCGTTGAAACCGTTCAAGGCGCACGCCATCCTCTGCGGCAATTCCGGCACCCAGATGGGCGGCTGGTTCCGCAAGGAGATCAAGACCGTCGACGATCTCAAGGGCCTCAAATTCCGCATCGCCGGGATGGGCGGCCATGTGCTGGCACGGCTCGGCATCGTGCCGCAGCAGCTCGCGGGCGGCGACGTCTATTCGGCACTGGAGAAGGGCTCGATCGACGCCGCCGAATTCGTCGGCCCCTATGACGACGAGAAGCTCGGCTTTCAGAAGGTCGCCAAGTACTACTACTTCCCCGGCTGGTGGGAGGGCGGCGCGATGCTGCACATGATCGTCAATGATGAGAAATGGGCATCGCTGCCGAAGCAGTATCAGGCCATCGTCAACCAGGCCGCCTCGGCGGCCGGCGCCTGGATGCTCGAGAAATACGACAGCGTGAATCCGGCGGCGCTGAAGCGGCTGATCGCCAACGGCGCGGAGCTGAAGGCGTTCCCGCAACCGGTGCTGGAGGCCTGCTACAACGCGACCCAGGACCATCTGAACGAGCTCGCTGCCAAGAGCGACCTGTTCAAGCGGACCAAGGAGAGCCACGACGCGTATATGAAGGAGCTGCTGTTCTATACGCAGATCGCGGAGAACTTCTACGACAACTATCTGCTCAGCAAGATGCGCAACAAGAGCTGATTGTGAGGAGGGCGCGGTGACAACGCCGCGCCCGGCTCTCGTAGGGTGGGCAAAGGCGCGCTTGCGCCGTGCCCACGACTGCCCCGCGTTTCATAGAATTGGTGGGCACGCTCCGCTTTGCCCACCCTACGGCACCTGTCGTGTGGCGCCTTACACCGCGCCCAGACCCAGCTTCGCATAGATCCGCCTTGCATAGGCGCCGAACGCATCGGTCGTCTTCAGCGGAAGATCGCGCGGGAAGGGCAGGTCGATCGGAAAATAGTCGGCCATCTTCGCCGGTCCCGCCGTCAGCACCGCGCAATGCGACGACAGGAACACCGCCTCCTGGATCGAATGCGTGACGAAGACGATGGTCTTGCCGCTCTCCCGCCAGATCCGCAGCATCTCCAGATTCATCTGCTCGCGCGTCAGCGCGTCCAGCGCGCCGAACGGCTCGTCCATCAGGATCAGCTTTGGATCGTGAATGAAGGCGCGCGCGATCGCGGTGCGCTGCTGCATGCCGCCGGACAGCTGCTGCGGATATTTCTGTTCAAAGCCGGCGAGCCCGACCAGGTTGAGCAGGTCGCGCGCCCGCTCGCGCGCCGCCTTCATGGGCAGGCCGACGATCTCGGCCGGCAACAGCACGTTGTCCAGGATCGTCCGCCATTTCAGCAGCAAGGCCTGCTGGAACACCATGCCGATGTCGCGGCTCGGATCGAACGGGCTCTTGGCGTTCCCGATCTTCACCGTGCCGCCGTCGGCGCCGTGCAGGCCAGCCAGGATCTTCATCACCGTGGTCTTGCCGCAGCCGGACGGGCCGACCAGCGAGACCAGCTCGCCTTCCTGCACGTCCATGGTGACGTCCGACACGGCCAGAAACTCGGCGCCGCCGCTGCGATAGACCTTGCGGACGCCCTGCAGGCTGATGAAGGGGTCTGGGCTCATGCCAGCCACTTGTCCCGATTGGCGGCGACGAAGGCATCGTCGCTGAGGTCGGCGTGCGCGCGATAGACGCGGTCGATCTCCTCTTTCTGACCCGGGCTGAGGCCCTCGTCCGGATCGAGGCACCACAGGCCTTGCATCAGGCCCTGGCGCCGCAGCACTTCATGGCAGCCGGCGATGCAGCCGTGGAAATTGTTGGCGACGTCGAAGAAGGCGCTGTTGCAGTCGGTGACGCGGGCATCGAGCGCCAGCAGGTCGGCCGGCACGCTATCCTTGTGCCGCGCCGCCTTGCAGCGTTCGAACTGCTTGATCGCGCTCGCCGTCCACACCGACCAATGGCCGAGCAGACCGCCCTTGACGTAGGTGCGCGTGGTGACGCCGTTGTCGCGCAGATCGAACGGAAGCATCAGGTCGAGCAGGATGTGGTCGTCATTGCCGGTGTAGAGCGCGACGCGGTCGAGCGCGCCCGCGGCCGCGACGCCGCGCAGGACGTCGAGGGTGCGATAGCGGTTGAACGGCGCGATCTTGATCGCGATGACGTTGTCGATCGAGGCGAAGCGCTGCCAGAACCGGGCGGAGAGGATGACGCCGCCGACGGCCGGCTGAAGATAGAAGCCGACCAGCGGGATCTCGGCGGCGACCGTCGTGCAGTGCGCGATGATCTCGTCCTCGGAGGCGCTCTTCATCGCGGCGAGGCTGAGCAGTCCGGCATGATAGCCGATGTCGCGCGCGGTGCGGGCTTCGGTGACCGCCTGTCTTGTCGGACCCGCGAGGCCTGCGACCATCGCCAGCGGTCGCTTGGTCCAGCTCGCCGCGGTCTCGGCGGCGAACTCGAGCACCGGACGGTAGAGACCGACGTCTCGGATCGCGAACTGCGTGGTGTGCACGCCGACCGCTAGGCCGCCTGAGCCGGCGTCGATGTAATAGCGCGTCAGCGCACGCTGGTGCGTCTTGTCGAGCTGGCGCGCAGCAGTGAGTGCGAGCGGATGCGCCGGTATCACGGTGCCCTCAGTGATCAGGTTGCGGATGTCGCTGTTGATCTGGCTGTGATGCATGATGTCCTATCCGAATTCAGGGCCGGCGACGGCGAATGGCATTTCCTCGCCCGTGACGGTGGCGGGACCGAACCGCATGCGCTGGAACGGGCGCTCGATGGTCCAGCTGGAGGCGGTCAATCCTTCGAGGAACGCGTCTTGCGACGCGACGACGTCGAGCAGGAGCGGGCTGGTCTCGGAGCGCACGATCGCGTCAACCAAAGCCAGAGCTGCCGCGGCATTGTTGCCCAACAACGGGCCGATATGGCGGGCGGTCCGGCCGTCGCGAACCAGCGCGATGGCGCCGTTGGCGCCGACGATGCGCGAGCCGGAACGTTGTGCGAAGGCGGAGAGGAGCGCAGTCCGGTCGAAACCGGTGGCCCGCAGGTCCCGCACGCAAAGCGCTTCGATGGTCGCGGATGACGATGGCGGCGCTTCGGCCCGCGCAGGCTTCAACAGCTTCAGGCGACGCAATTGCAGGGTCGGCGTGAACCCCAGCGGTCCGTAGACGGCAGCGCCGTCGGGCGTGGCGTCGAGCCAGCTGGTCAGACCGTTCTGACGCGCCGTCTCCAGGCAGGCGTCGACGAGACGGGTGGCAAGGCCGCGGCGGCGATGCGTGCCTGATACCAGCACCATGCTGATCCAGGCGTTGTTGCCGGAATAGGGCAGCAGTGCTGCGGTTGCGACCAGCCGCATGCCGTCGCGAATGCCGAACACGACGCCGTCGCGCAGGAAGATGCGCCAGTCCTCGTCGGTCTGGTTCCAGTGCGCTTCCGTCGACAGCGCCAACCCCGCGATCGCGTCGTCGACACCGAGCTGGACGATGTGCGGGACGTCAGTAACGGCCATCGCGCACCTCGTATTTGGTGGGCTTGCCGAGGCTCGGCATGGCGCGCGAGACCCAATCGGCGGTCCAGGCGATCAACTGTTCGGTGTCGACGACCGGAAGGCCGAACAGCTCGACCGCCTTCGACGTGTCGGTCAGCCATGCCGTCGGCTCTTCCTTGCCTGTCAGCACCGGCGCGCGGCCGAATCTTGCGCCGAATCTCTGGGCAAGATCGCGCACCGCCAAAATCTCGTGGCCGCTGACATTGATCGGCGATGTGGGCGCGGTGCAGTGCGCAAGGCAGCGCAGCGCCTGCGCGGAGGCATCGCCCTGCCAGATGAAGTTGACATGACCGAGGCTGACGTCGATCGGCGTGCCGCCAAGCACTTTCGTCGCGATGTCGTGCAACACGCCATAGCGCATGTCGATCGCGTAGTTGAGACGGAATAGCCGGCCCGGCGTTGCGAATTTGTGCGAGAAATACTCGAACATGCGCTCACGGCCGACGCAGGACTGGGCGTATTCGCCGGGCGGGTTCGGCGCCATGTCCTCGGTCGAGCCTTTGCCGTCCACAGCGACGAAGGGATAGATGCAGCCGGTCGAGAACGCCACGATGCGCGAGGACGGGAAGGCCTGGGCGACCAGGGCGGGCACGTGTGCGTTCATCGCCCAGGTCAGCGACAGATCGCCCTCGGCGCCGAATTTGCGGCCGGCCATGAAGATGATGTTCGGCGCCTTCGGCAGCGCCGCAATTGCCTTCTCGTCCATCAGATCGCAATTGATGGTTTCGACGCCGCGCGCGTGCAGCCAGTCCTTCACGCCGGCGTCGCTGAAGCGGGCCACGCCGATGATCCGGCGATCGGGCGCGGCCGCTTTGGCCAGCCCGGCCAGCGTCGGGCCCATCTTGCCGCCGACGCCGAGGATCATGATGTCGCCTTCGACCTTGGCGAGGTCGTCGATCAGCGCTTGCGTCGGACGGCACAGCAGCTCGTCGAGGGCTGCGATATCGGGGATGGTCTTCGGCAGCGTCTGGCGGGTGAGCAGCATGGATTTGTCCCTTGGTTCTGCCGTTGTCAGGTTTGTCTTGCGTCACCGACCACGAACATGCGTTCGAGGACCAGGACGAGGCCGTAGAGAGCGACCCCGAGCAGCGTCAGCAGCACGACGGCCATCACCATCGCGGGCGTGTCGAGCGATGACTGCACCTGGATCATGAGGTAGCCGAGCCCGCGCTCGGAGGCGATGAACTCGCCGACGATGGCGCCGGCGACCGCCAGGATGGCGCCGACCTTCATGCCGGAGAACACGTAAGGCAGCGATCCCGGCAGCTGGATCTTGCGGAACAGCGTCCAGCGCGAGCCGCGGAGGGATTTGACGAGATCGAGCAAATCCGGCTCGACCTCGCGCAGGCCTCGCGCGGTGGTGAGCAGGATCGGAAAGAAGCAGATGCTGAAGGCGATCAGGATGTTCGGAATGATGCCGTAGGAGAACCAGACGATGAAGAGCGGGCCGAGCGCGACCTTCGGGATCATGTTCAGCGTCACGAACAGCGGCAGCAGCACCAGGCTGAGCAGCGGCGCCCAGCTGAAGATCACGGCCAGCGCGACGCCGACGAAGGCACCGAGTGCGAAGCCGCCGAGGATCTCGATCGCCGTCACCAGCGTGTTGGCGCCCCAGGCGTAGCTCGCGGTCCCCAGCGTCTGCACCGTCGCCAGCGGCGAGGGCAGGATGAATTTCGGCACGTGGAAGGCATCGACTGCGACCTGCCAGAGCACGAGCACGGCGAGGTGCACGATCAGGATGATCGCAAAGCTGCGCGAGGCGCGTGCGCTGTCTCCTGCCACCGATTGCTCCCTGTTGGCGCGGCGACGCCGCAGGTCGCAAGCCTAGCCGCCTTCCGAGGAAGTTTCAACCAGCTGGTTGATTATGGCCGGAGCGACTGCAGCACCAGATCGGCGACATGGCGGCGGCGGGCGCGCCGTGCGGTGCGGCTCGACAGGTCCTTGCCGAAGATCGCCGACAGCGTCGGCGTGTTGGAGAAGAAGAAATAGCTGAGGCCCGCAATGGAGATATAGAGCTGGACGGGATCGATGCCCTTGCGGAACACGCCCGCGCGCACCCCCTCGTTGAGAATGTGGGAGACGCTCTTCACCAGCGGGGAGTGCATCGCTTCCAGCCGTGTCGAGCCGCGGACATGGCGGGCGCCGCCGCGGTTCTCGTCGTTCAAAAGCACGATGAAATCAGGGTGTGCCGCCAGATGGTCGAACGAAGCCTCGATCAGCTTGCGGATCGCCTTCTCCGGCGGCAGGCCTTCGAGATTGAGCTTCCGCTCCTGCTCGCGGATATCCTCATAGACCCATTCGAGCACGGCGAGGTACAGCGCGTCCTTGTCGCCGAAATAATGGTAGACGAGCTGCTTGTTGACGCCGGCGCGCATCGCGATCTCGTCGACGCGGGCGCCCGCAAAGCCGTGCCGGGCGAATTCCAGCCGCGCCGCGGTCAGCAGCTTGTTGCGGGTGGCGACGGGGTCGCGGCGCTGCGGCACGGTGTCGCCAGATCGTTTTGCGGGCATTTCCAACCAAACAGTTGACAAGTGGAGGACAGGCTTGTTGCATTGGTATCCTCACAAGGGGAGAGCGACAAGCCGGGTCGCGGCAACGAGGAGAGATGCGATGAAGCGTTTGCAGGCGGTGGGCTCGGCCCTGGTCTTGACCCTGATGCTCGGTGCAGCTGCGGCGCCCGCGCATGCGGGCGAAGCGGTCAATCTGATCCTGAACTGGACGCCGACGGCCGATCACGCGCCGTATTATTATGCCAAGGCGCAAGGCTGGTACGAGAAGGCAGGCATCGACCTCACGATCGAGACCGGCAAGGGCTCGGGCGTCTCCGCCGCCAAGGTCGGCTCCGGCGGCTCGCCCTTCGGCGTCGCCGATCTCGCCACCATGCTGGTGGCCAAGAGCAAGGGCGCCGATACCGTCGCGGTGATGAGCGTCTATGCCAATACCGGGCAGACCTTCTACTGGCTGAAGAGCTACGGCGTGAACGGCGTGAAGGATTTTGCCGGCCACAAGGTCGGCAATCCGCCCGGTGATGCCTCGCGCGTGATGTGGCCAGCCTTCGCCAAGGCTGCGGGCATCGCGCCGGATTCCGTCGGCTTCGTCAATGTCGGGCCAACCGCGAAGATCGCGGCGCTGAAGAGCCACACCGTCGACATCATCAGCGACTTCTACAACGAGCACGATCTGAAGGTGATCGAGTTCGGTCCCGACCTCGGCTACGTCAACTGGAAGGACATCGGGCTCAACCCTTACGGCAATTCGCTGATCGTCAACGGCGCGTACTTGCAGAAGAATCCCAAGGTCGTCGAAGAGTTCGTGCGCGTCACGCAGAAGGCCTTTGCGGCCTGCGTTGCCGACGTCGCGCCGTGCCTGAAGGCACTGCTCGACCAGGTCTCAGGTCTCGACCAGGCGAACCAGGAGCGCCAGTGGGAGCGCATCAAGTTCCTGATGACGGACGAGTTCACGACGACGAAATCGCTCGGTTGGATCGACGGTGAGCGGATGAAGAAGGACTATGAACTGGTCCAGACCTATCTCGGCATGGAGAAGCCGTTCGACGTGACGACGGCGTTCACGACGAAGATGCTGGATCCGGGCATCAAGATGGATGCGAGCAAGGTGAAGAAGTAGGGGAGGCACCTCCGTCATTGCAAACGCTGTGCGCCGCATTCCTCATCTCGTGCCCCGGACGCAGCGCAGCGCCTCTTCGGCGGTGCGCTGCAGAGCCGGGGCCCATTTCGCCGGAGCAACCCGTGTGGCTTGGGTCCCGGCTCGGCGCAGCAACGCTTGCGCGTCGCAGCGCGTCCGGGACACGAGAGCGCAATACCGGCTGCCCCTACGTAACCCCGCGGAGAAATTAACCGGCCGTTAACCATATCCGCCGCATCGTTAACCATTCAATAACTGGGAACGAGTCGGCCGATATGGAGGCTGCAGTCAAACCTCAACGCCAAATGGTGCGCCTGCGCGGGCGCTCCTATGTGGCCTTCGTGTTCACGCCGACGGTTCCGGTGCAGGACTGGCTGCACGAGATCGATGCCACCATTGCGCGTTCGCCGGGCTTCTTTGCCGGCCGGCCCGTGGTGATCGACCTGTCCTCGGTCGACCTCAGCCAGTCCGGGATCGGCCATCTGCTCACCAGCCTTCAGGACCGCAACATCCGCGTGCTCGGCATCGAGGGCGTGGAGGAGGCGAGGCTGACCCCGATGATGCCGCCGCTGCTCTCGGGCGGGCGCAGCTGCGTGATCGAGCCGAACGCGCCGAAGAAGGCCGAGACGAAGGCCGACGCCAAGCCGACGTCACTGCTGCTGGAGACCCCCGTGCGCTCGGGCCAGACCGTGATCTTTCCCGAAGGCGACGTCACCATCCTCGGCTCAGTCGGGTCGGGTGCCGAAGTCGTCGCCGGCGGTTCCATCCACGTCTATGGCGCGCTGCGCGGCCGCGCCATGGCGGGCGTGAACGGTCGCACGAGCGCGCGCATCTATTGCCAGAAGATCGAAGCCGAACTGCTTGCAATCGATGGGTTTTATCAGACCGCCGACGATATCGACGAGGCCCTGCGCGGCAAGCCGGCCCAGGCCTGGCTGCAGGGCAACACCATGCGAATTACCGCGCTGAACTGACCAGAAGGAGATTTCAGAAATGGCAAAGGTACTGGTCGTGACATCAGGCAAGGGGGGCGTCGGCAAGACCACGACGACCGCCGCCCTTGGGGCTGCGCTGGCGCAACGCGGCGACAAGGTCGTCGTCGTCGATTTCGACGTCGGCCTGCGTAACCTCGACCTCGTGATGGGCGCCGAACGCCGCGTTGTATTCGACCTCATCAACGTGGTGCAGGGCGTCGCCAAACTGCCGCAGGCACTGATCAAGGACAAGCGGCTGGAGAACCTCTGGCTGCTGCCGGCCTCGCAGACCCGCGACAAGGACGCACTGACGGAAGAGGGCGTCGGCAAGGTCATCGACGATCTGCGCGCCCGCTTCGACTGGGTCATCTGCGACAGCCCGGCCGGTATCGAGCGCGGCGCCTCCATGGCCATGCGCTTTGCCGACGAGGCCGTGATCGTGACCAACCCGGAAGTCTCCTCGGTGCGCGATTCCGATCGCATCATCGGCATGCTCGATTCCAAGACCGTGCGGGCCGAGAAGGGCGAGCGCGTCGAGAAGCACATCCTCATCACCCGCTATGACCCCTCGCGCGCCGCGCGCGGCGAGATGCTGACCATCGAGGACATCCTCGAGATCCTCGCAACGCCCCTGCTCGGCATCATCCCCGAGAGCCAGGACGTGTTGAAGGCCTCCAACGTCGGCACGCCGGTGACGCTGTCGAATGCGGATGGAGCGCCGGCGCGGGCCTATATGGACGCGGCCAAGCGCCTCTGCGGCGAGAACGTGACGATGCATGTTCCCGCCGAGCGCAGAGGTCTGATGGATCGTCTGCTGCGACGGAGGGCTGCATGAGCATGGGTCTGCTTCGACTTCTCCGCGGCAAGAAGGCCTCGGCACCCGTCGCACGCGAACGGCTGCAGATCCTGCTTGCCCATGAGCGCGGAATGCGTGGCCAGCCCGATCTGCTCGGCGTGCTGCGCGAGGAAATTCTCGCCGTCGTGTCCAAGCACGTCATGCTGGACCCGACCAAGGTCATCGTCCGGCTCGAGCGCGGCGACGAGGTATCGACCCTGGAGGTCGATATCGAGGTACCCAACGACTTCGAGCGCAAGAAAGCGGCGGTCGCGTAGGGACGCGGCCGGCGACTCCCAGCTTTGGGGTGGGTGAGAGGGCGGTCCGCTGGGCATAGCGGGCCGCCTTTGTCTTTATGGGCGGTCCAGTTCCAGCGCGTGCCGATGTGATCGGCACGCCGGAACGGTGATCACGGCGAGATCGTTATGTGAGACGCGGAGCGCCGAGCCGGGCGCCGCGGTATCCTCATGACGGGAGAGCGCCCATGATGTCCGAGGTCCAGGTCCACACCGTCGCGCGGCAGATGCTCGAGCGGCATGGATTTGCTGCGATCGCGAAGGCCGCCGAGCAGGCCCAGGCCTGCGACGGCCGCGGCGAGGCCGACGAGGCCAAGGAATGGCGTCACATCGCCGACGCCATGAAGATCATCCGCGGGCCGCACCAGAGCTGATCGCCGGACCGGAAACGCTTCAGCGTTCCTCGCGATCCGGCCCCCGTGCCGGGGATCGTTGCTGCGTCTGCGGCTGGCCGCGCTCGCCCGCCTCCTTGCAGGGGAGCTGCTCCCACGATCCGTCCGGCGCCTGCTGATAGGCGCTGCATGAGGACGATGAGGTGGTCGATTTGTCCTCGCCCTTTTGGGCGTCGGAGTTCTTTGCCTGTGCCGGGGCGGCCAGCGCTGCGCTCATCGCGAGCACGCCGGCGACCATGAGATGCGTCATCCGCATGGGGCTTCTCCTGTGCGAAGGAGCCCGCATGCTGGCGAGGAATGTGACGATTATTGGCCGAAACGCAGGTTCCGTCGCGGTGTGCTTAACGCCGCGACAGCCGGCTTGCTAGCCGCCCTTGGCCCGGATCAGGCCGGCGAGGTTGGTCTTCTGGGCCTCGCACCAGTTGGGCATGCCGAGGCGGCGCTGGTTGAGATCGGTCGCCTGGGTCGCCACCGCGACCTCGGCCATCAGATCGTCGTCCTGCTTCTCGCCCATCTTGCCGCCGGTATGCATCCAGGCAATTGCCTTGCGCACCTTCTCGGTGGTGCCGTCGGGCAGCTTCATCTGCGCCGCCTTCTGTACGAGATCCTGGTAGACGACGTCCGTGCCCGGGCATTCGACCTTGGTGGCAAAGGCCTGCAGGACCAGGGTCACATAGGTCGAGCGTAGATGGTCCTCGGCCTTGGCCGGAGCGGCGATCAGCAACAGGCCAGCCATCAGGAAACCGTAGCGCATCCTTGGTATCTCCTCCATTTTTTTGGGAGGCTAGCGTCCGGCGGGCTGCTCCGCAATGGTGCCGGAGCGAATTTGTCGCGCCCCGGCGCGGTGCGCTATCGTGGCCCGCATCCCGGCCTCGGAGAGCGACATGAGCCTGTTCAGCACGCCATTCGATCCTGCCCGCGACACAGCGCTCGTCACCGGCGCGGGCAACGGCATCGGGCGCGCCATCGCGCAGGCCTTGGTTGGCGAGGGCGTCCGGACCGTGTTTGCCGACATCAGCGCGGAGCGGGTGAGCGCCGCGATCGGCGCGAGCAAGAGGCCAGAACTGGCGGTGCCCTGGGTCGGCGATCTCGCCGAATTGGATGCGTGCGACGCGCTGCTTGCTACCGCAGACGCTGCGTTGGGCGGGATCACGCATTTCGTCCACAGCGCATCGCCGCCGCGGCGAGAGGCCGATCATGCGCTCGCGGTCGATCGCAGGATCTGGCAGCAGATGCATGCCGTCAATCTCGATGCCGGCTTTCACTTGGCGCGCGAACTCGCAAAGCGGCTGATCGCGGCGAAGCGGCCGGGCTCGTTCCTGTTTCTCACCTCGCTGCATGCGGGCACGCCGCGCAACCTGCCGCATTATTCGACGGCGAAGGCGGCGATGGCGATGCTGGTGAAGGAGTTGGCCAAGACGTTCGGCCGCCACGACATCCGCGTCAATGCGCTGGTGCCCGGCGCGATCGCCGCCGGCGGGTTCGTCGCGGATCCCGCGCTGGCGCGGCACATTCCGCTCGGGCGTCTCGGCGAGGCCAATGACCTTGCGCCGATGGCGCTCACCGTCTTGTCGAACAAGCTCTCCGCTTACGTCACCGGCGCAGCCTTCGTCGTCGACGGCGGATTGTCGCTGACGAACTGGTTCGAGCCGCCGGCGCTTGACGAGTAGTCAGCGGCGCCAGGCCGGCACGGGATCGAGCGGCGTGCGGTAAAGCTCGTTGTCGTCGCGATCGGTGACGCGCACCGCGCAACCCTTTTGCTGCAGCTCCGGCTTCACCTGCGACAGCTCGGTGGCGAGCTGGTCGGCGCGATCGGAGGCAACCTCGATGTCTTCGAGGATGATTCCGCCCTGGTTCCTGAACTCTCCACCAACCACAAGATCGAAAGAGTAGTACGGCATCCGAATTCCCCGGTGTGACGAGATGAGCTTCAGTGGAAGTCTCAACACATGTTGGATGGTACCACTGAGTCGACATCTACCGATGAACGGACCGCGCAATCTCTGTGCTTATGGCGCAGAAATGATGTGCAGCGTCTGACGGCCTTAACATTTAATTAAATATGTTGGCGTGATCATAAGGCATGGAATTGCAGCAGAACCGGGCTCCGGGAACCGGCAGCTGCAAGAGAAGGCCGCCGGCATAGATCCCGACGGCCTTTTCTCTTGAGCGAGAAAAATCGCTTTCCGTAATTGTCCGGACTCAACGCATCACATCGACTCGGACAGCCTACGCGATGTTGTCGCAGCGCGCCGTGCTGCTTGCGCGGTCTCGGTCTAGCGCAACGGCATCGGCGGGCGCACGACCGGTCCATCGTCATCGGCGACGGCTTGAGTCGTGGTAACAGGTGCGGCTGGCGGCGGCGGCATCGCGGCAGCCTGCGAAGGCGGCGGCGAAGCTGCGAGCGGCGCGGGCGAATAGGCCGGCATGTAGGTGTGCGACACGACCGGTTTCGGTTTGCGAACCGGCGGCGGTGACGGAGCTCGCGGTGGGACCGCAGCAGCACGTGTGCGCGGATCAACAGGCTTGACCTCAGCTACCGGCTTCGGCGCAGGCGGTTTTGCCATCTCGCGCGCCATCTGCTCCTGTCCGGCCTTCAACTCGGCGATGTTGGCCTTGAGCGTTTCGATCTGCTGCGCCATCGCGGTGAGGTCGCGCGTCATCGCTTGCACCGACTGCGCTGCATCGGGCTGCGTCGCTGCGGGCGTAGCGGCCGCGACCTGGACTGCGGGCGGTGTCGCCGATTGATCGGCCGTTTGATCGGTTGCCGCTTGCGGTGCGGGCGGGGCGGCCTGCTCCACGGGCGGTGCGGCCTGCGCGGCAGCGACCGGCGCGGTCTGCGATGTCGATGGCAGCAGCGACGTCAATGCCGGTGTCCATTCGGCGAACATCTGTTTGGCGGTGTCGCCGTGTTTCTCCCAGGCGATGGTGGCGGCCGCACTACCGCCTGCAAACAGAAACGTGACGAAAGCGCCGCGCAGCCACTTGCCCGCGGCGGATCGCTTCCGCGGACCGAGACCATCGCTCGCCGCGACACGGACGGCCGTGTCGACAGAGGGCGGGGGCGCCGCCTGCGGCTCCGAGACGGGACTGAACTTGGGCTCAATAGAGATCTTGCGCTCGAGCAAGGCTTTGGGCTCCGGCGCGAATTTCGGCTCCGGACGCGTCGCAATGTCAGGCGCCAGCGCGGGCGCAACGCTGACGGGGCGCGAGGCCAGCACAATGTCGGGCGAAATCTGAATCGCGTCGTGCGGATCGTTGTCCTTGACCGTGTCCTTCACGATCTCATCGACGATTTGCTTGGGGTTCAGCGTCGCGAGCATCGCAGCTCCTTTGAAGCCCGGTGTTTGAAGGCCGGGCGCTTGAAATACTGGTCGTCCGCATTGGCGCGAGCCGATCTGTTGGGGTGAGTCCATCCCAACCGGATGAGCCTCGCACGATGACGCACGAGTCCAGCCGGGTTTGACCAAAGCAAGGCGAGGGGATGGAGATGATGCGACGGTCTTCCGCCGTTTGTGGTGATGGAACCCTTTTTGTTGAACACGCGCACGTGTTCCGCGCTGCCTTGTTTTCAGCACGATTTTGGCAGCATCTGGGGATGCTGGGGGCGCTGCTATCCGCTATCGGGGGCCGGCGGTGCCAAGATCTTTAATCGCCTTGTTCGTCGTTGCCTTGTTGCCGCTGGGCGGCTGCATGCAGGCAACGCTTTCGCCGTCGACCGACGCGAGCATGACGCCGCGCGACCGGCAGTTGCTTGCGCACACGCCTTACGCGCAAGCGAATGTGCCCGAACAATATCTCCGTCACGTCGTCGACTATCAGCGCAAGGAGCAACCGGGTACCATCCTGGTCGATACCGACGCACGCTATCTCTATTACGTGCTGCCAGAGGGCAAGGCGATCCGCTACGGCGTTGCGGTCGGCGAGGAAGCCATGGCGTTCTCCGGCGTCGCGCGGGTCGGTCGCCTGGCGGAATGGCCGGACTGGGTTCCGACGGCAGATATCCAGGCGCGGCTCGGGCCGTACCCGGCGCGCGTTCCCGGCGGTCCCGCCAATCCCTTGGGCGCGCGGGGCATCTATCTCTATTCCGGCAACAAGGACACGCTCTACCGGATTCATGGCACCAACCAGCCCGAATATATCGGGCAGGCGATCTCGTCCGGCTGCATCCGGATGCGCAACGAGGACGTGATCGATCTCTACGACCGGGTGAAGCTCAATTCGATGGTCGTGGTGCTGCCGCCCGGACAGAACGCGCAGGCCGAGACCGGCGCGCGCTGGCGCGGGTGAGCGCACAGCGTCCCAATCCCGACGAGTTGATCATCGTGCGCATGCGGGCACGCTGATGGCGGCTTTGCTTATTCGCCGGGCCGGGCGACGCGCCATTGCAGGGTCGTCGCATTGCCGTTGACGTCGCCCGGCGTCTTGTCGGCGGCCGAGGTGTAGAGCGGGCGATAGCGGTACGCCCACATCCTGCTGCCGTCGTTGCGGCTGATCACGGTGAAGTCGCCAATGGCCTTGGCGTCGGCCGTTGCGGGCAACGGCATCCAGCTCTCGGTGCATTTGCCGTTGCAGTTCGACGTCTTTCCGGTGGTGTCGCGCTCGTAATAGTAGAGCGTCATGCCCTTGAGATCGACGAGCTTGGGACCCTGCTTGGTCAGGACCACCTTCGCCGGTGCGGTCGTCGCTTCGGGCTTGGGCGGAGGAGCGGCATCGCCGCCGCCATGGCCGTTTGCGAGCGCATGACCGGTCGAGAGCGCGACGGCCGCTGCCGCAATGAGGAACTTGAACATCCTGATCTCCCGACCGGCAAAGTTAATCGCGCGTTAAGCGCAGAATGTTGCCGACCGTAACAGCCGAAGGTTAGTTCCTGGTTTCGCAGGCCTGCGACAAGTACGTACAGAAATACCGGATCATGCCTGCAGATCGCGGAGCGGGGCGCGGCTCAGATCGTTGCCGGCGGCAATCGCCTTGCGCAGCAGCCGCATCAGATCCTCGCCCTCCTTTGCGCTGAGGCCACGCAGCAGGATGCGCTGGGCCGATTCCACGGCCGGGGTGATCTTGCGCAGCGTGCGCCGGCCCTCGTCGGTGATCTCGAGTTCGCGGGCGCGGCGATCGCGGCTGGAAGCGCGGCGCTCGGCCAGTCCCTTCTGCACGAGGCGGTCGATCACGCCGGTGATGGTGGTGCGGTCATAGGCGATCAGCCCTGCAAGCGTCACCTGGTCGAGCCCCGGATTGGCCTTGATGGTCGCAAGCGCGGCGTATTGCACCGGCGTGAGATCGAAGCCGGCATCCTCGACCTCGGCCAGGAACACCGCGACGGCGATCTGCTGGAACCGGCGCGCCAGATGCCCGGGCATGTCGTTGTTGTCTTTCACCGAATTCTCCTCGGAGGCAGGACGGCGTACGATCGTTGACAAGCATACTGATAGTCAGCATACTGAGCAATATCAAAACAGAAGGTTGACGGGAGAGCCTCATGCAATTCCATCTGAATGGATTTCAGCCGGGCGACCCTGACATCGCCGCCCCCGCCGAGCGCGTTCAAGCCCCGGGCGCGGCGGGCGCCGTGCCTGGCGAGGTCGATGTCCTCATCGTCGGCTGTGGACCTGCCGGCCTCACGCTCGCCGCCCAGCTTGCGCAATTCCCTGAGATCAAGACCTGCATCGTCGAGCAGAAGCCGGATCGCTTGCTGGTCGGGCAGGCCGACGGCATCGCCTGCCGCACCATGGAAATGTTTCACGCCTACGGTTTCAGCGAGCGCGTGCTGAAGGAGGCCTATTGGGTCAACGAGACGACATTCTGGAAGCCGGACGAGGGCCAGCCCGAGACCATCGTCCGCAGCGGCCGGGTGCAGGACGTCGAGGACGGCCTGTCCGAATTCCCGCATGTCATCCTCAACCAGGCGCGCATCCATGACGGCTTTCTCGACGTGATGCGGAAATCGTCGGCCAAGCTCGCCCCTCACTACAGCCGCCGCCTGCTCGACCTCGAGGTCGATCCGGCTGCAGGTCCAGCCGACCATGCCGTGACCGTGCGCCTCGAACGCGTCGATGCCGCAAGCGAGGGCAAGGTCGAGCAGATCAAGGCGCGCTATGTCGTTGGCTGCGATGGCGCGCGCAGCACCGTGCGCAAGTCGATCGGGCGCGAGCTGCACGGCGATTCCGCCAACCACGCCTGGGGCGTGATGGACGTCTTGGCGGTGACCGATTTCCCGGATATCCGCTTCAAGTCGCTGATCCAATCGGCGAAGGACGGCAGCCTGCTGATCATTCCGCGCGAAGGCGGCTACATGGTCCGCATCTATGTCGAGCTCGCCAAGCTCGATGCCGGCGAGCGCGTCGCCAGCCGCAACGTCACCGCCGATGACGTGATCGCGAAAGCGCAGCGGATCCTGAAGCCCCATACGCTCGACGTGAAGGAGATCGCCTGGTGGTCGGTCTACGAGATCGGCCAACGTCTCACCGACAAGTTCGACGACGTGCCGGAAGCCGAGATCGCAACGCGCCTGCCGCACGTCTTCATCGCCGGCGATGCCTGCCATACGCATAGCCCGAAGGCGGGGCAGGGCATGAACGTCTCGATGCAGGACGCCTTCAATCTGGGCTGGAAGCTTGCCGCCGTCCTCCGGAAGCAGTGCGCCCCGAGCCTGATGCATTCCTATTCGGCGGAACGTCAGGCGGTTGCGAAAGAGCTGATCGATTTCGATCGCGAGTGGGCGGGAATTTTGGCTTCGTCAGCAAAAGCGGGTGGCGGCGACGCAGCCAGGACACAGGACTATTTTGTCAGGCATGGCCGCTACACCGCGGGCACGGCGACACATTACACGCCATCGATTCTCACCGGTGCAGCCTCGCATCAGCACCTCGCAGAGGGATTCATCATCGGCAAGCGCTTCCACTCGGCGCCCGTGATCCGACTTGCGGACGCAAAGCCGATGCATTTGGGTCATGCCGCGCAGGCCGACGGTCGTTTTCGGATCTACGCGTTCTCGCCCGCTGAGAATCCCGCTGCCTCGGACTCGGCCATTCGTCGCTTGTGCAATTTTTTCGCCGAGTCCCGGGAATCGCCGATCCGGCGATATACGTCCAGAAATCTCGACATCGACAGCGTGATCGATCTGCGCGCAGTGTTTCAGCAGGATCATCGAGAGCTCGCGATCGAGGCAATGCCGCCCATGTTGCTCCCAAGCAAGGGCCGTTATGGCTTGTATGATTACGAGAAAATGTTCTGTCCGGACCTCAAGAGCGGCCACGACGTCTTTGCGATGCGCGGCATCGATCGGAAGGCGGGCTGCGCGGTTGTGGTGCGGCCCGACCAGTATGTCGCAAGCGTACTGCCGCTCGATGACTATGCCGGGCTCGCGTCCTACTTCGACGGGTTCATGTTGCGGATCAAGTGACGGTCGAGCTGCGTCTGCGCAGGTCGATGAACGGCGGATGAATATTGAACCGCGCGCGGCGTGCGTTTCAGTCTTTCGACGGATGAGACCCTCGTGCGCGGAACGCCTGTTCCGCTGGCGCGTTCCGCCTCTCAAAGGAGGAATGCGCCATGAAGTTCAGAACCGCTTTAGTTGCAGCATTTTTGCTGGTCCCGACAGCCGCATTGGCCGCGCCGGGCATCGTTACCGTCTCGACCGGCCTGCGCGCCGGACCGGGCTCGGGCTTTCCCCTGGTCGATCGCGTCCCCGGGGGCGCCCGCGTCAACATCCATGGCTGCCTGCGCGGCAATGCCTGGTGCGACGTCAGCTTCTCTGATGATCGCGGCTGGGTGTCGTCGCAATATCTCGAATATCTCTATCGCAATCACTACGTCTATCTCCCCGACTATGTCGACGAGATCGATGTGCCCGTCGTTCCCTTCGTGCTGACCTCGTATTGGTCGAGTTACTATGGGGGACGTCCCTGGTATCGACGCCATGCCTATTGGAATAATTACTGGACCTCGCATCAGAGCGTCGCGACGCGGATGACAATCGATCCGCGTGCTGCCCGCATCGGCCGCGCGGCAACGCGCGACGCCGCGATCGCACTCGAACGCAGCGGTGTGCGCGGCAAGGGGGCCGCCGCGATCTCAACGCGTGACGCCGCGACCACACAGCGCGACGCTGCGATCGCCAAGCGCGGCGCTGCGGTTACGCCCGACCGCGTTGGACGAAGTGAGCGCATCGCGCATGAGCGGACCAATGTGCAGACCCGCAATCCGCGTGATGCACAAGCCCGCATGATGCGCGAGCAGGCCGCCACCCGCGCTACGGTGCGTTCGCAGCCGATGGCCCGCGCGCACGAAGCGCCGCGTGTGGCCGGGCCTTCAGCGCGTCCCGCGACGCCACATGTTGCCCAGCCAAGCGTGAGCCATGGTTCGCCGATGAATGCCCGTGCGCAGATGCCGGCGCCGCGCGCGGCCGCGCCCGCAATGCCGCACGGCGGCGGGGGCGGTGCTCCGCACATCAATGCCGCCCCGCGTGGCGGCGGCGCCCCGGCGGGCGGCCCCGCTGGCGGACATCAGAAGCACTAGCTTTGCAAAGAAAAGCCCGGCCCTGATGCCGGGCTTTTTCTTCGCTGTGTCGAGGCCTTTACAATTTAAGACAGATCTTCGCGGGCAGATTTCATCGATCGTAACATGTCTACCCAAAGCTGTAAGCATCCACTCGGGGCAGCGGGGCACGGGAGGATGACATGAGACAGAGTCAGGCGGAGACGCGCCGCCAGAATGTCGCGAAGCGTTCGATGACGAAGGAGGCCAAGCAGCTGACCGGCTTGATTGCCGGACTGCGCGAATCCCTCGAAGGAATCCACAAGGAACGGACGAGCGCCAAGCTCACCGGCGCCGAGATGGGCATGCTCGACGAGCGCCGCAACAACCTGCTGCTCACCATCGCAGCCCTCGACGACCGCCTCTCTGCGGTGCAAGGGCTGATTGATCTCGGCCGACCCCACATCATCCGCGTGCACTAGCGGGGGCTCGGCCATGGGACGATCGGTTCCGTTGCTGCCGTGACGGGCCGCCCCCGGCGGCCGATCCGGCACGACATGGCCCAGCACGACTTGTAGACGGCTCCGTCGTCGCAGGGGGACACCTGCGACGGGTTGGAATCGCATTCTTGCGGGGCACGGCTCGACGCCGGTCGCCGGCCGATCATCTGCGCCATGCCTGCGGATGGCACCAAATTGCCACGCTCCCGGCGAATTGCCGCCAAAGCCCGCTGCCACGAGGAGGCGGGTGCAGGGCGACGCAAGGGGATGCGAATTGGCCTACAAGATGATCGCAGAACGCGACAACGAGAAGTACAGTTTCGCCCGAGAGAGCCGGCTGCTCATCGTGGCGAAGGCGAAGGTGTGGGCGAGCGAGGGGTGGCGGGTCGTCATCACCGACCAGGACGGCAAGGCCTACGCACCGCCGGAGTTCGATCAGCTGTCGGCGGCGTGACCGAAGGGCGGGCGAGGGGACGGCATTTGAGATCGCTGTTTCGATCGGGGCGCGACCGGATCGTGCCCGTGCTGACCGTTGCAGCCGCCGCTGTTCTGACGGTGACGGCCGCCGCCGCGCAAAATCTTGACGCCGGCAAGCCGCCCGCAAAGCTCTTCGCTGAGGGCTGTGCGACCTGCCATCGCAGTCCGCGCGGCCTTGCCAAGGGTCGCTTCAGCCTGACGCTGTCCTGGTTTCTCAGGGATCATTACGCGACCAGCTCGGACTCGGCCAAGGCGCTCGCGGCGTATCTTGAGTCAGTCGATACTCCGCCGCCGCGCGCTGCTACCAAGCCCGCCAAGAAGCCCGCGCGATCCGCATCGCGTCCGCCCAAGCCGGTGCAGAGCCAGTAGGACGTGCGGGGGCCGCTATCTGCGCTGATAGGTCTGCGCGAGCAGCCGTGCGTGCACGGCGCGTAGCTCGGCGCTCATCCGCGTCTGTCCCGTCGTGACATAGGAGAGCCATGCGCCGTCGGCGGCGAGACGTACGATTTGCAGATCGGGCGCGTCGTCGGTCGTGCGATGACGCTTCAGGCGCGCCTTGATCCAGTCGTTCCAGAGCCGGCGCAGCGGCGGATCGGTGACGACGACCATGCTCAACGCCGCCCATGGGGTCGCGAAGCCGAAGGCCTGGCCGGTGAACACGGCATTCACATAGGCCCGCGTGAAGCGGCCGCGCGGTTTCGGATCGGCTTCAATCGCGGCGTCGATCTCGGCATCGACGTGCGCGAGCAGGTCGGCAAACAGGCCCTCGATCAGCGCCTGCTTGCTGCCAAAGTGGTGAAACAGTCCGCCCTTGGTGACGCCGGCCGCGACTGCCACCGCCTGCACGGTAACTCCGGCGACGCCATGGTCCATGGCGATTGCCGCGGCACAGTCGAGCAGGGCGCGCCGGACCTGCTCCGGCTGCTTGGCGCGGGTGTAGCGGCTTTCCGCCATCAATGCACACTGGCCTGCGAGAACAGGTTGATGACCACGACCCCGGATACGATCAACGCGATGCCGACGAAGGCCGCGGCGTCCAGCATCTGGCGGAACAGCACGAAGGAGACGGTCGCCGTCAGGATGATGCCGACCCCGCCCCAGATCGCATAGGCGATGCTCAAGGGAATGACGCGGATCGCCACCGACAGCGCATAGAACGAGGCGACATAGAACAGCACCATCGCCAGCGTCGGCCACGGTCGGGTGAACTGGGCGGATTGCTGCAGGAAGGCGGACGCCGTGACCTCGAGAACGATGGCGAGGGCGAGCGCTGCGTAGGCATTGAAGGCGGAGGTCATGATCAACTCCGGCGCGGGGCGGACGGAAAGATACCGCGCGGTAGGTATGTTTAGCACGCCGGGCCAGGCTTTGGCCAGAACGAGGTATCACGGGTGAGTGACGAGGCTGCGACACCAGGGAACGCAGCATGAAGCCGCCGCCTGGTGAATAGCGCGGCGGCTCCAAAATTTCGTGGCGTTTCGACTGGTGTCAGCTGATCCGCACGGAGAGTTCGACGTCTTCGGCGAAGGGCGTGGACATGTAGCCGCTGCCGGGCGCGCGCACGCGCGCCAGATAGTCCGGGCTGTCGTCGGCATTGTCGGCGACGATGATCGCACCCGGTCCGAGATGGCCTTCCAGCAGATCAAGGATCTCCGGATAGAGCGCCTTGGCGCCGTCGAGCAGCACGAGGTCGATCGTAGCAGGCAGATCGGTACTGAGCGTCTTCAGCGCGTCGCCTTCACGGATTTCGACGAGGTCGATCAGGCCGCCGGCGATGAGGTTTTCCCGCGCCCGCGCCGCCTTGGACGGCTCGAACTCGCTGGTGACGAGACGGCCGCCGCCATTGTCGCGCAGGCCTGCGGCAAGGTGCAGCGTCGAGATGCCGAACGACGTGCCGAACTCGACGATCACCCTGGCGCGGGAACTGCGTGCCAGCATGTAGAGCAGGTGGCCTGTCTCGCGGGAGACCGCGAGCGGTGCGTCCTTCAGGCGTCCGTAGAGGTCGCGATAGTCGGTCTTGCTGCGCATCAAGCGCGCCCGCTCTGCGTCGGACAAATCCGCGACGGCGGCGCGCGTTGCGCCGTTTGCTGCCTCGGCCTCGTCGAACAGGCGGTCCAGCAGCGGCGCAAGCGTTGTGATGGTCGGGGTGGTCATTGGAGGTCTCCAGGGTTGGCGAAGAAACGCGTGCTTGCGTGCCGAGTGAAATACGACTAATTCGTCGCATTTCCTATTCGCATTGCCCGAGTGAGCCATGGCCGAGCGTCGAAGCCGTTCAATTTCTTCACGAAAACAGCCGCAACAGGCCCGCTCCAGCGAGCTTGTCGCGGCCATTCTCGATGCCGCTGTTCAGGTCCTGACGAAGGAGGGCGCGCAGCGTTTCACCACGGCGCGAGTGGCGGAGCGGGCCGGGGTGAGCGTCGGTTCGCTCTATCAATATTTTCCGAACAAGGCCGCGATCCTGTTCCGTCTCCAGAGCGATGAGTGGCGGCGCACGAGCGACCTCTTGCGCGGCATCCTGGCGGACCGGACGAAGCCACCGCCGGTGCGGCTGCGCGCGCTGGTCCACGCCTTCATTCTGTCCGAGTGCGAGGAGGCCGCGATCCGCGGCGCGCTCAGCGACGCTGCACCGCTCTATCGCGACGCGCCCGAGGCGCAGGACGCGCGGGCCGCCGGTGAGGGGATCATCGCGGCGTTCATGCGGGAAGCGCTGCCCAAAGCCTCCGAGGCGACCCGCGCGCTTGCCGGCGAGCTCATCAAGACGACGCTGAGCGAGGTCGGCAAGCGGTTTTCGGAGACGCCGCGCAGCGAGGCCGAGATCGCGCGCCATGCCGACGGGTTGGCCGACATGTTCTGCGCTTACCTCGGCGAACTGGCGCGACGCTGAAGCTGCTCTTGCCACACACGTCGTTTGTCCCTACGGACCTCTTTCATGCTCGTCATCTCCATTCAAAGCCAGGTGGTCCACGGCCATGTCGGCAACAGCGCCGCCGCCTATGCCATTCAGGCGGAGGGCGTGAACGTTGCGGCGGTGCCGACGACGGTGTTGTCCAACCATCCGCGCTATCCGAGCCTGCACGGGCGGGTGCTGGAGACCGAGCTCGTTGCCGATCTTCTGGCCGGCGTCGAGGAGCGCGGGCTTGTTGACGAAGCGGCCGTGCTGGTGACGGGCTATCTCGGCTCGCCGGGCAACGCCGCCGTAATCGCCGATTTCGTCGAGCGGGCGCTCGCGCGGAATTCGAAGCTCGTCTATCTCTGCGATCCCGTGATCGGCGACGATGGCCGCGTTTATGTCGCCGACGGCATCCTGGACGTGGTCCGGCACCGGCTGCTGCCGGCAGCAAACCTCACCACGCCGAACCAGTTCGAGCTCGAGCTGCTCACAGGCCTCAGAACCGCGGATGCGGAGGGACTGCGCGTCGCGTGCGCGGCGCTGGCGGGGACCGGCCGTATCGAAATCGTCGCCACCGGCTGCACGCTCGCCGATACGCCCGAAGGACAGCTGGAGACTATCCTGTGCGCCGACGGGCTATTGTCGCGCTTCGCGACGCTGCGCCTGCCGATCCGCCCCTACGGCACCGGTGATCTCCTCACGGGCCTGATCGCCGCGCATCTGGCCAAGGGCGAGGCGACGGAGGCCGCAGTGCGGCTGGCGGTCGAAACCATCTTTGCGGTGCTGCTGCGCACGCAGGACGCCGGCACGGCCGAGATGCGGCTCGTGCCGCTGCCGACGCCGGGGCGCGCGCCGTAATGGTCTCAGGTCGCGCGCTTGCCGGTCGATTGCGCCGATTTCTGCGGCTTGGCCGGGCTCTTCTGCTCACGCGCGGCCTGTGCCTTTGGCGGCTTTGCTTGGGCCACAGCGCGCGTCTTCTTTGATTTGGCGCTGGCGACTTCCTTGCGCTCGCTCGTGCCACGCTTTGAGATGTATTCAGCGCCGTCGACCGGGCCGACATGCGGCGGATCGCGGCCGAGATAGGGCCGGCCGATGCCGTAGGCCTTGCCGTTGGCGTCGACCCACTTCCACAGAATTTCCGTCGAGACCCAGCGCTGCGCGCGGTTATTGCCCTGGGTGCTGACAATATCCGCCGCCATGCCATGGCCGTAGCCGCCGCGCGTGCTGCCGCCGTGATAGGAGCGGTCGGAGGCGGCCTTCAGACCGCTCGCGATCGACTGGCGATAATCGTCACGGAACGCGCTGGTGATGCCGGGCGAGAGTCCAGCGGCTTCCGCGGCGAGCAGCGTGCGGAACAGCTTCCGCTTGAAGCTCTTGTCCATGCCGCCGATGACGTAGTCCATCATCGACATGCCGGCGTGCTCGGCGGCCTTCGGATCCTTCCAGGTGAAATCCTGGTCGACCAGCTTGGTGAAGCTGCGCATAACCGTGACCGTCTTGCCCTTGCGCTTGATGGTGACGGCGCGGCGCTCCTGGACCTTGATCGAGTCCTCTTTTGCGGTGCGCTGATAGAGCGCCCAGAGGTAGCGGTCGATGCAGGCATCCATGACGAAGCACTCGTCGAGCACGGCGACGGTGTCGGCCGGCGGCGATGCCTTGCTCGCAGGCGTGACGGGGCCGCTCGCGATCGCCGCGGGGGACAGCGCGTCGGTCGTCACGATCTCGGTGGGATCGGCAGATGCGAGCTTGACGGGCGCCGGCGCTGCAACTGGAGCAGTCACGCTGATGACGGGCTCTGGTTCAGGCGATATCTGCGGCGCGGGCGGCGTCTCCGTCGGAAGGATCAGCGCGGGATCTGCTGAGGCGAGCTTGATGGCGGGAGGCTCGGGCACCGCTTCAGTGATCGTCGGGGTTGGTGCCGCAGCGACCGCAGCCGCGATGTCGGCGGTCAAGGCGATGCCGTCCTCGATCGTCGCAGCGTGCGGCACGTCCGCGAGGTCGAGCCGGCTGAGATCTTTCGCGCGCGACACGGCAGCGGCATTGGCGCCGCTGTTCTCGATGAGGGCAGGGGCATAGGCGGAGAGGGAAAGTGCCAGCCAGCCGGCGAGAACGGCCGAGGGGCACGCGACCGCCACCAGAAGAGACCGCCGATCGTTCATGATCCCTGCCTCCAAACGGTTCTGTTCGGACACGCTTTGTCGGAACAGTCATGATGCAAAAACAGTCTTGCACGGAAAGGCACGCAGCGCGTCGATTGTTCGGGGGACCGTGTGGCGACGCAATGGCCTAATTCGGCGAAATCGGGCTTTTCGCGGAGGTGTTGCCAAGCTGCAACGCGAGTTCCCACTGCGGTTTTCAACGGAATCGCCAGCAAATGCGGCGTTCATTGTCGTAACTTGAAGCGATCGAATTCATTCAATCTTGGATTGTAATCGTGCATTTCTCGCCTGCCGGCCGTTCCGGCAGAGTTGGGAAGGACACGATTGTGAAGTTGAAATGCAAATGGGCTGAATTCGTCGCCGATGAATCCGGCGCCACCGCGATCGAATACGGCCTGATCGCAGCCGGCATCGCGCTCGCAATCATCGAGATCATCTATGCGCTCGGCACCAATCTCGTCGCAAAGCTGCAGGCGCTGGCGACGGCGTTGAAATAGGGGCGCCTCGCGCAACTGCATCAATGCTGGAGTGTGGGGTGGGCAACACTCTTGCCGATGCGTTGCGGCAACTTTGTTGCGGCTGGCGCGTTTGGTCGGCCATGACGCATTCCTCGCTTCGTCCCATGGACGCCTTCGATCCCACCGAGCCCGCCATCCTGCACGATCGCCTCACGGACACGATCACACCTGGACCGCTGACCAGGCCGACGATTATCGCCAGGCCAGCCGCCCGGGCGAGGACGGAACCGTGGCCTGGAAGGCCTATCTCTTCGATGGCTGGGGCAATGTGCTCGGTGGCTGAGCACCGTCCATAAAACCGTCATGTCGCGGCCGGCGGTGATTCGGCCAACGTCTTGTACGCATTAAACATATCGCCATGCACAGCACGCGCTGTTGCAATGCAACAAAGCATGTCGCAACGCAGCAAAACGCGCCTAAATATGCTCCGACTCTTCCACTCAGGAGCATTACCAATGAACAAGAAGACTCTGTCGATCGCCGCCGCCATCCTGACGATCGCGGGCAGCACCGCGGCTTTCGCCGCCGAACTGCCGACTTACGAGACCAATGGATTTCCGGTCTCGCCCTTGCAGGTTCGCGTCCTCGGCGCCGGGCATGTCGAGCAGCAGACCGCTGCGTCGACCACGCTGGCCTCGGTCCACCAGGCGAAGGTGCTCAGCCCTCGCAAGGTGAAGACCGCGACCGTTGGCGTGGCCCACTAAGCTGACATCGTGAACAGCAGATGGGTTCCGCGGAGAGGCGGGACCCATCTGCATCACGTGATCGAAATCGACGCTGCTCGCGCATCGTGCAAATGTCTCGGCACGATGAATTGACACCGATGCGCTGATTGAGAATCCGGCCGCGAACAAGTTCGCGTGAAGGTGCCGGTGATGTATGCCCGTTCATAACGGGCTTGATCCTTTTAACAGTTGCTTTGCACGTCGCGTTGCTTGATGCGGCCGCCGCATTGTTGCGGCCAATTTTGAAGTCATAATGGAGGCCATTATGCCCGTTGCGCAGAAAGTCGTTGCCGCCACCACGTCGCCGCGTGCGTTCATTCTCAAGCAGACAGCCTTGTTCGCCGCCGCCGCTTTGTTCGTGTTCGTGCTGAGCCTGACCTATGGCCTCGATCTCAGCCCCGGATTTTTCTGAGCGACTTCCAGCGGCGCGCTAAGCTCTCCGCGCGCGCAGGCTTGACGGTGAGCGGCCGTAGAGTTCGGCGAAGGCGGCGTTGAATCTGCGCAGGCTGCCGAAGCCGGCCTGGAATGCGATATCGGTCATGGTGTGGTTGCTGGCATCGAGCAGGCGCTTGGCGCGCTGGACCCGCAGCGTCCTGGCGAGCTGCTGAGGCGTCGCGCCGACGTGGCGCTCGAACAGGCGCGCCAGATGACGCGAGGAGATGCCGAGCCGCATCGCCAGATCGACCACGGAGCCTTCGTCGAGCGCGCCGCCATCGATGAGTTTCATGGCCCGCGCCACCGTGGAGCGCGTGCCGTTCCAGGCCGGGCAGAACGGCGCAGTCTCCGGTCGGCACCGCAGGCAGGGCCGGAAGCCGGCGGCT
>NZ_AJQF01000031.1:0-1611 GCF_000261705.1 Bradyrhizobium genomosp. III
AATAGGCGACATTGCGCGTCAGCGGCTGCTTGGCCGGACAGACCGGGCGGCAATAGATCCCCGTGGTCTTCACCGCCGTGAAGAAGCGCCCGTCATACCGGGGATCGCGGCGCAGGCGCGCGGCGTTGCAGACATCGAAGCTCAGCATGGCCGGATCATAGCGCATGCCGGTAGCGGCGGAAGGGCTGCGGGATGATCGAGTCCGATTGTGGCGAGCTGCAAGGCGCATCGCGCCCTAGAAGGCGCCCCTCAACGAAAACGAGGGAGCGCATCATGTCCAGCCCAAAAGATATCGTCCTGAACGCGTGGAAGATCTTTTCGTCGCGCGATGCCGAGCGCATCGCCGCATTGTTCACCGAAGACGCCGAATGGATCGCGCCGAAGGGCAATGCTACCGCCGTCGCGCTCGATCACACCGACCACATGGCCGGACCGCACCAGATCGCGCGCTTCATCGCGCAGGAGATGCACAACATGTTCTCGAACATCGATATCGCGTTCCGCGGCGTCTACGCCGACGGCGATGTCGTGATCGTGGAGGAGCGGATGCGCGCCACACTGGGCGGCGGCAAGCCGTACGAGAACGACTATTGCTTCGTGTTCACGGTGGCGGGCGACCGGATCAGGCAGGTGCGGGAATACATGGATACGCGCAAGGGATGGCGGATGGTCTTCGAGCAGGAGGCGTGATGCGTAAGCCCACAATCACCGCCGCGTGCCAGCCCTGCAGCCGCGTGGGTTGAGGCGGTATATGCGCTGACATAAGGCTTGGTCCATGGATCAGCGGACGAGCGGCGCAGACGCTCTCTCTCAGAACAAGGATGCGGCGCCTGCACTGGTCGGCGTAACTTGCGGCCTTGCCGCGGCGCTGTTCTGGGCGCTGGGCTTTGCCGCCACGCGGCATGGCCTCAAGCTCGGCTTCACGCCGGTCGATCTCCTGGTGCATCGCTATGTCTGGTCGGGGATCGCGTTCCTGCCGCTGGTGTTCCGCGCCGGCATCTCCGATCTCTGCGGCATCGGCTGGAGCAGGGGCCTTGTGCTGATGGTGCTCGGCGGCCCCGTGATGTCGCTGATCTCCTACACCGGTTTCCTGTTCGTGCCGCTCGGCCATGGCAGCGTGATCCAGCCCTCCTGCGCGACGCTCGGCGGCCTGTTGCTCGCGGTGGTGGTGCTGAAGGAGCACATCTCGGCCTCACGGCTTGCCGGCGCCGTCGTCATCGTCGGCGGCCTCGGCGTGATCGGCGCGGAATCGATCGGTCATATCGGGGCCGACGGCGTGCTCGGCGATTTGATCTTCGTGCTCACCGGATTGATGTTCGCAGGCTTCGGCGCAGCTCTGCGCCACTGGCGCGTCTCGGCCGTGTCGGCAGCGCTGGTCATCAACGTGCTGTCGCTGCTGCTGCTGCCGGTCTACATCGCAACCGTCGGGCTCGCCCATGTTGCGGCGATCGGCGTGAGCGAGAATGCGATCCAGGCGCTGGCGCAGGGCGTGCTCGCCGGCCCCGCCGCGCTCTATCTCTACGCCGTCTCGGTCCAGCGCCTCGGCGTTGCCCGCGCCGCGGTGTTTCCGGCCTGCGTGCCGGCGTTGACGCTGCTCACCGGCTGGCTGGT
>NZ_AJQF01000032.1:0-1693 GCF_000261705.1 Bradyrhizobium genomosp. III
GGTGCTGTGCGGCTTCTATCTGGCGCAGCGGCAAAGGTAGGCGCGAGCTACGCCTTCTTCACGAACTCCGACTTCAGGTTCATCGCGCCGATGCCGTCGATCTTGCAGGCGATGTTGTGGCCGTCGCTGGCGTCCTGCAGGCGGATGTTGCGCACCTTGGTGCCGCCCTTGACCACCGAGGAGGAGCCCTTGATCTTGAGATCCTTGATCACGATGACGCTGTCGCCGTCAGCGAGCACATTGCCATTGGCATCGCGCACGCCGGCGTCCTGCGCGGTGTCCGCCGCCGCCTCCGCCGCACCGCTCCACTCATGGCCGCATTCCGGGCAGACCCAGAGATCGCGGTCCTGATAGACGTGCTCGGAGCTGCAGGCGGGGCATTTCATCGTGTCGGTCATGGCAAGTCTCGTTGAACCCTTCTCTCGTAGATCGCTTCGTTCGCGGCGCGACCCTAAGGGCAGGGTCGAGGAAAGCAAGGGAAAGCTGCCGCCGGCCTGCAACCGCCATCGCCCGCCGGTGCGATATCACCGAAACAGCGCGACGAAGATCACGTAGAACCAGCCCAGGATGCCGTGGACGATCGCCCACAGTATAGAATGGTTGTTGGTGTAGGAGATCGCGATGGCGAGCGCGGAGCCGAAGCCGACGCCGTATTTCGCGCCCTCGACGCGGACGCCGTAATAGCGATTGCCGTTCATGGTGGTGCCTCCGTGAGTCGTTGACGGGCGCGAGCCTACGCGGTTGCCGCGATCCCTGCGACCGGCTTGATCCACGAGGCCACACCGAGCTCGTGACGTGCTGAGGTTGCGCGCGGAGCTGCGATGCGAAGGCGCAATCCGTTGACGCAGATCAACCCGGTGTGCCGGCCAGGCGTCAAGCTGGCTAAACTGCCGGGCCATCGCGAGGGATAGTCATGTCGCACAGCGCTCGAATCTACATCGGCCTCGCCGTCCTGATCGCGTTGTCGGCGCTGTTTCTGTTCAGCGTCGTCCACACCGCCGCGGGGGCGCCGAGGTCCGGCCCGCGCGCGGTCGACGAAGGGCATCGTCTGGCAGAGGCGTGGTGCCAGAGCTGTCACGCCGTCGAGCCGCACATGGCCGGCTTCTTCGACGAGGCCCCGAGCTTCCAGGCCATCGCTGAAAGGAGCGGCACCACCGCGCTGTCGCTCAAGGTGTTTTGGCGGACCAGCCACCAGAATATGCCGAACCTCGTGATCGCGCCGGAGCAGGCGGATGCGCTTTCGGCCTATATCCTCAGCCTGAGAGGCAAGTGAGGCCGCCGGAAGCGATTTTGCGAAAACAACCCCATGCACAGTAGATACGGCCTTGATAAGGCTTGTATTTTCGGTTATTACGAATTCTCTTTTGCCGCGTCGGGCAAAACAGTGGCATCATGCCATGGTGCCGTCCGCGGAGGGCGTAGCCCGGACGGAGCCAACGGGTCGGCGCGAGGCGCGGCCCGATGACAGGCTCCGCGAATCCGGGGCCGAGCGAGCGGCAACATCCCGGATGACGCTGGCGCTCCATTCGGGCTACGCTCGCGGCGCAACCGCGCAACGAGTCCGGCATGACCTTTCTCCTCAACATCGACGTCCCCGACATCGCGCAGGCCACGAGCTTTTACACCGCCGCCTTCGGCCTCACCGTCGGCCGCCGCTTCGGCACCGACTTCGTCGAGCTGCTTGGCTGGGCGG
>NZ_AJQF01000033.1:0-3744 GCF_000261705.1 Bradyrhizobium genomosp. III
CCGGCACGTTAGGTGCCGGCGCAGACCGCCGCCGCTACGAGCGGCACTGGACGCCCGTGCACATCGACGTCGTCGTCGACGATGTCGACGCCGCAGTCGCGCGTGCGCTCAGTGCCGGCGCGATCCTGGAGGCGCCCGCGCGCGATGCGCCGTATGGGCGGATCGCGATGCTGGCCGATCCGTTCGGGAACGGGTTCTGTCTGCTGGCGTTCAGCGAGAAGGGGTATGATGCGCTGGCTGGAAGTTCGTAGTTCGTAGCCCGGATTAGCGAAACCACAATCGGGACGACATGCCGGCAAGACCGAAACGAAAGCTGAAGACTTACCAGACCTCGCTCGGCTTCTACGATCAGGCCATCGCGGCACCTTCGATGAAGGCGGCGCTGGAGGCCTGGGGCGCGAGCTCCAACCTGTTCCATCAGGGCGCCGCGAAGGAGACTGAGGATCGCGATATCGTCGCGGCGACCATGGCGAGGCCCGGTGTCGTGCTCAGGCGCCCGGTCGGCTCGGATGGCCCGTTCACGGAGAGTGCCGCCCTGCCGACGGATCTCGCCGAGGGCGAAGCCAGACCCGGAAGCAAGAGCAAGACAAAGACCGAGCTCAAGAGCAGGCCGGGATCGACGAAGCGTCCCGCCAGGACGGTGCGGAGAGCATCCCCTGAGATCGACGATCAAGCGGCGCGCAAGGCCGCCGCGGCGTTCGCGAGGGAGGAGAAGCGCCGGGAGGCCCAGCGTCGTAAGGAGGAGGCCGCCCGCACCAAGGCGCGCGCCCGCCGCGACAAGGCGGTCGCCATCGCCGAGGCGGCGCTGGCCAAGGCGAGGCGGCAGCACGACGCGCGGGCAGAGGAGATCGACGCCGAGCGGGCCGCGCTCGACGAACGCGCCGAGGCTGAGCAGGCCCGTTGGGACAAGCAAAGAAAGACGCTGGAGCACGCCCTGCGCCGCGCGCGGGAGTGACCGGCGATCCGTGCGCTGCGGACACCTTTCCCAGATAACGCTTGCGCGCCGTCCGGGCTACGCGAACGCCGCCGAGAGCGGCCGCCCGGGAGCAATTCCTTTACCATGGCATCCGGTCACGACTGAACCGCTGGAAGCTTAGGAGTTACGGAGAAATTCCGCGGTATCTTCGCCCCGATTTCGGATGCGTCGGATACGCCATGCGGCGCCGCCGCAAGCTTACGGGAGCTGTCATGAACGATCATCGCGCCGCAGTCAGGCATCACACGTTGCGCACCGGCCTTGTCGAGTTCGACAACGGCACCGGCAGCATCGTCAGCGTGCCCTGCACGATCCGCGATGTCTCCGGCACCGGCGCGCGCGTGGCTCTCAACAGTTCGGCATGGGTGCCGGAGCAGTTTTCGCTGGTTTTCTCGAGCGGTCTGCGCAAGGGCTGCCGGCTCGCCTGGCGCAAGGAGAGGCTGATCGGGGGTGCGTTCGCGCACGGTTATGCGAGCGCGGACGAGCAGGCCGCGATGATGACCGTGGACGAGCAGGCCCGGCACCGGCTCGGCATCGGCGCGCGCGTCAAGGCCGCGCGCGAGATGCGCGGCTACACGCAAGGCCAGCTCGCCGAGCGCCTCAGCGTCACGCCGGCTTTCGTGCAACTGGCCGAGCAGGGCGAAGCGGACATTCCGCTGTACCAGCTGATGCACATCGCCGATTTGCTGATGGTCAGTCTCGACGGACTCGTGGCCGGACCGGTGCCTGAGGAGGTCGACGCGGTGTAGGGCTTCGTAGCCCGCTGAAACGCCGAGCGCGCGCCTCGTCTTTGGAGACGATCATGGAGCCTGTCATCGGGCCGCGCTTTGCGGACCCGGTGGCGGTTTCCTCAGGGTGAGGCTAAGGGGGATCGTGGCCTGCTGAAGCTGTCGCCGCGTACTCCACCCTCATCCTGTCAGGGCCCGCTCAAAGCGGGCGTCTCGAAGGATGGCCGCAGAAAAAGTCGCGCGAAATTTGCTTGCCTTGCCCCGAGTCCTTTTGCACTCTTGCCGCGAAGGAGACCACCGCATGACAAAAATGACCGCCGCCTGCGCGCTCGGGACCGCCCTCGTGCTGAGCAGCCTTGCAACATCAGGTGCTGAGGCCCGAACGCGGAAAGCCGTCGTCGTTCGCGCACCGCAAGAGCGGCTCATCGTCACGGCGCCGGTGCTCAGGCCAACGCCGTGGGATTACAATGTCGTTCCGCGCTATCGGTATCGCCCCGAGGACGACCGCGTCGATCCCTACGGCCCGCCGCTGGTGCCTTCCTATGTTCGCTATGAAGGATGGCGCTGGCCGTATTGGTGGTGAGGCACGATCACATTCTGAGCATGTGATCGGGCGGCGCGGACGCAGGGCTGAATACTCGCTGTTGGCTTGAGACGCCGCCGATGACAGGTTCTGCGCGTGCGGCAGCCCTCGATTCCGCCACGCTCGATGTCTTTGACAGGGCGGGTGCTTGAGAAAACGACATCTCCTCCATCTGGTACGCCGGCAAGTTGAAGTTTGATGGTTCGTCATCTCTGCGTGCAGAGGTGACGATTGGGAGAAAATGGCAAAGTGGAGACTGTCAAGAGTACATCGAGGTAGAACGACACTTATCCCCGTAATAAACCCAATGCTGTTTGGGGTGCTGGGCGCGCGTATTGGGAGGATTGGTCATGGCAAGTGTCGAACAATTGCACAGGCGGGACGGAGTGAACTTGGTCCAACTCGAAGCCGACATCACGTCGATCCGCTCGGGAAGCTCCATTTCTTCAATTAATCTGCCTGATTATGTCGAGCACACCGCGGGCGTGTCGCGCGTCGGTGCGCTCAGTGCAGAGGCGGTCGTTCGCGACTATGAGTCCGCTGCAAAAGAGATCGAGGCCATGGGCACCGAGTTGATCGACGCGGCGCAAAAATGCGAGGCGCTGACGGCCCAGGTTCATGATGCGATCGCCTTCATGCGAGAAACGGCAGCGGGGTATCGTGAAGAGGGACGGAAGATCTTCAAGCGCATCGAAGAATGCGCGCTGTTCACCGAAGACGTGCGCAAGACCTGCGAACAGGTCAAACGCAGAATGACTGAAGTCTCGGTTGGCCCGTCTTCCGATGAGGAGCTTGCGGCGCAAGATTCCGAGCTGACGGGGATCGCGGCCCAGGTGACGATGAACGAGATACGGTGAGGCGAACGTAGAGCGTAATAGCTTCGTAGGGTGGGCAAAGGCGCACTTGCGCCGTGCCCACGTCTTCTCCTCGATCAGCCAAGACGTGGGCACGCTTCCGCCTTCGCTCTTCGAGCTACGGCGGACAAGTCGCTTTGCCCACCCTACGGCAGCTCGCTCACCAATCCGGATCGCCGTAATAAGGGTCCATATACGGCGGCATCCAGGGGCCTCGCGGCGGCGGTCTGGGCCGCCGGGGTTCGGCCGCCGGGATGTGCGGCCGGGCACGCGTAGCCGCATCGTTGTTCACACTGCGCACGACGGGCTTCGCGGCTGCAGACGCGGGTGACGCGGTCAGTTGCGTTTGCAGCGCCTGGACCTGCGCAGCGAGGCGCGCATTGTCCGCCGCACCCTTCTCTTGCGCTGTCTTGAGCTGTTGAATGGTGTCGGCCTGCTCGCGGAGGGTCTGCTCGCTACGGCTTTTCAGTTGCTCGAGCTTGCCGTTGATGCTCGCAAGCTCGGTCGTGATCGACTTGAGCGATTGCGCGAGATCGGACGATGACGGGTCGGGCGCTGTGGCAGCAGGCCTTGGAGCGTCAGTCCTTGGAGCGTCAGTCCTTG
>NZ_AJQF01000034.1:0-16480 GCF_000261705.1 Bradyrhizobium genomosp. III
GCTTTGGGGCGCTTTCCGTTTCCTTGGATAGCGGCGGCGCGGGCACCGGGCTCGGATCACCCGCAGCCGCCAGTAGCACGGCCGGCGGCTGCACGGGGCCTTCCACCGCGGACGCTTGCGGGGGGCTGCTCGCGGCCGGCGGAGCCCATCGTGCCATGATCGACTTGCTGATTGAGCTGGCCTCATCGCGATATTGCGAAGCGAAGGCGGCGCCGAGAAGGCCGATCGCCAGCACGAGGCCAACCAAAGCGCGCATCATGGTCCGATCTCCTTTCAAGCCTTGATCGCGAAGCTTGGTATTCAGAGGCTTTGCACTCGAAGGCTTGGCATCCGGCGTCGGCGCCTTGTTTCCGGGAGTGGTGGCTGTCGTCGCACCGGCGCTTGCGCGCGAGGCTGGCTTGCCTTCGCCGTCGTGTTCCATTCCGGAAACCAGCTGGTCCAGCCTTGCAAGGTCTGCCTGTGTGCTCCTGATCCGGTCAAGGGCCCGCGCCAGCCCGCCGTCGGCTCGCGCCTCGTCCGGCTTCGCAGTCTCAGGCTTGGCGGTATCAGGTTTGCCGGTATCAGGTTTGGGGTCGTTCGTTTCAGGCACCGATGCGCTCTCCATCCGGTCGGGCGTCAATGGGAGGCAGTCCGATCTTGGGAAGGATAGGTCTCGCCGCTGTCCAATACAACGCGCGTGCAAAGGAAAAACTATGGCGGACCCGGGAGCGGGACTGTGCTCCTCAATTCTCGTGGTCCGCCGCCAGCCGCACAAACTGCCGCTTCATCGCGTTGACCCTGGAAACATAGCCCGCGACGAGGTGATCGCCGCAGCGTGTCCCAGCAATCATCACAAACTTGCGCCGCGCATAGGCCGCGGCGGGGCCGGCGCCGCAGAGATGGATGAAGGTGGCCAGATCCTGCTTCTGCTGCGCGCTCGGCTTCACATCACCGGCGAGGTCGAGAACCAGCGCCACCTGGCGGTCCAAATACACCGAGGCCAGCTCGATGGCGTGGCTCGGGATCGCGCGGATGTAGAGGGAGCTCAACCCGCAGCCGGTCTGCGTGACCGTGTTGCCGCGAACACAGAACCGCGCGGCTTCCGTGTAGGCCGGATCGGTCATCTGGAAGAGCCCGACCGCGCTGGAGGCGGGCTTGTAGATCGCCAGCGGATTGAAGCTCCATCGCCAGCGCCAATAGGTGCGCGCCACCGGATTGCCCGAACTCTCCACCTGCGCCAGCGCGGCCAGCAATTCGGGCGTGATCGTCGCGGTGGAGAGCTTTCGGAAGAGGGGGCCGTAGCTCGCCCAGGTCTCGACCGGCTCCTTGTCGAGGGCGCGGCCGACGACGGCGAAGAGTTCGGTCGGCTTGCGGATGATTTGATAGGGGATGTTGAGGAGCGCGAGGGTTGCCAGCAGGATCAAGACGCCGCCCGTGATCCGGACCGTCCGCGGCGCGCGCGCGAATTTCTTTCGCGCCCACTGGACGCTCCGCCGGACTCTGCGAAGGCGGAGGAGGAGCTTGCTTTTCCTTGGCATGGGCGCTGTGGGCGTAAATCGCGGAGACAATGATACATGGCGCCACCATCAAGACATGAAGACCATGCAGCTGGTACCACGTAGCACAGAGAACTCGCCCACAGGAGCGGCGACTCCATGACCACGGGACAGGATGCCTAGGCCCATGAACTATCTCGATCTCATGGACGACCGACGCCCACCGGCGTCTTCCGACGCCATCCGCGCGCTGGAGCAACATATCGGCGCGCCGCTGCCCGCGCCCTACAAGGCGCTGCTGGCGCAATCCGACGGCGGCGGCTTCGAGCCCTGCGGCGTCGAGCTGCCGTGGCGCAACGACCGCACCGTGCTGGACGTGCTGTTCACGACCCATCCGACCGACAGCTACGGCGTGATCGACAATTACGACATGTATCGGAGCATGAATCGAATCCCCCGCCTGAGCTGCCCCTTCGCTCCCGATCCCGGCGGCGACCTGTTCCTTGTCAGTCTGGAGCAGGACAGCTATGGCCAGGTGTTCTACTGGGAGCACGAGCGTGAGCCGCCGGACGGTGGCGAAATGTTCGCAGAGTTCCCGAATACGAATGTACTCGCGCAGGATTTTGAGAGCTTCATTCTCGGGTTGGGAGAGGCGTGAATTTGGAATTCAGTCTCCAAAGATGAGACGAGAGTTGAGTGCACTGTCACCGCAATTCGGGGTTGATGCGAGGAGAGGTCGCCGCGGTTAGCGGCTATCGCTCCCGCAGGATGACGGCGAGCTGATCGATTTATGATCGACGGTTTAGTTCAATCTCACCGCAATCCCCGCAATCAATAGCGGCCGCCGCTGCCCTTTTGCTGCGTGATCCAGTCCGACAATGTCTTCGGTGTCGATTTCGCAGTCCGGCCCGGTGATGCCTTCAGATTGTCGCGGATGCCCTTCGTCGGACGGGTGCGCGGCGCTTGCGTTGCGCTGACGCCCTTCAAGGCAGCCATCGATGCCTCTGCGGCTTCCTTCTCGAGGCGCAACTGTTTCAATCGCGCCATCTTGATGCGCTCTGCCTCGACTTCGGGTCGCTCGGCTAGCTGCGGCTTGTGCTGAGCAAGCTCGGCCGGGACCAGGACACCGAGTATGGTCGTCTCGCCGAGCGCCTTGCAGGCCTCTAACCGATGCAGTCCCTCGACCAGAACGAGGCGGTCTCCGTCGCGCCTGATGGAAATGGGCTCCTGTTGTCCGATCTCCATAATACTTTCCGCGACCTCCGCGACGGTCTCGGGCTTGGTGGCCTTCTTCTGCTTCGTGGGAACGAAGATCTTCTCGATCGGGAAGCTTTCCGGTGTGGGCATAGCTCGACTCCGCTTCTACCGGGCCCGTCGGAACCCATGCCGGTGGTGTCGGGAGTTTAGGAGGGAAGGGCTCGACTGCAAAGGTAATTTCGTGGGCAAGGTATTGATGAGCATCGAAGCCGGAACCGATCTGCGATGCGGAGACAACTCGTAGGATGGGTAGAGCGAAGCGAAACCCATCGCCATACGCGCAGACAGATGATGGGTTTCGCAAGGGCTCTACCCATCCTACGGGCTGTGCACGAAAAGATTAAAGTATGCGGATAGGTTGTACTATTTCGAAGCTCATCGCCTTCGCGGGATATGATCTATGACTGATGAGTATCGTGCGCTCAACCCATGCTACGGGCTGGCTCTTTGAGTGGGGTACCGCCTCAACGAAGCCTTGCGCCCTGCATTGCGTCTGTGTCGAACTCCCATATTTCGACGCCATCCGGAACCATGTGAGCGTGCGTTTGGAGATAGTACGATGCAAGGCTCAGTTCACGGCGATAGTGCTTCAAGACGAACATGATCTTTCGAAATTCTGCTGGCGCCATATGAAAATAGTACATTGCCTCGTTCCAGACGGTCATTTTCGCGCTGGGCATGTTGCCGGTTTGAGTCCAAGTATGAGACTTACACTCGACGAGCACGGCGGGCGAGTTGCTGCCCAAATCAAAGCGATGCGACTTCTTGAGCTGCGACACTCCGACGGGAACAGGAAAGTTAGGCAGTAGTTCGATTCCTTCGGTGGAGCGAAAAAATGCCTGAGCCATTGCTTCGAAGCGGCGACCAACACCCGCGTTATGGTCAGTCCCCGCACGCTGGAAATTGTTTATCTCCGTCATGCTCATCCTCGCTATGCCAGCAGCTCAAGTAGTGCGTCCGGAGCGGGGTCGAAAAGACCCGGATATCGCTGCGCTCGTCCGGCCACGCTTGCTGCGTGATCATGTCGCCAATTTCACCTGCTTTTTGCCGAGGCGACGAGCCGCATGCGACTAAGTTTTCTAGCCTTGGCGTAGCCTGGTCCGAAACGATCTGCAGGAACTCTCAACCTATCCTGGGGGCCCGACACTCTTAGTTCACGATACCAATATTTGTGAAAGTCAAACGGCTTGCGGAAATCTTAGCGCCGATGAGCGCTACAAGATCATGCTCGTCCTTGGCAGGCCTTAAGAGCCGATCTGTTTCTACAGATAACTTGGTGACTAGGGAATCGTCCTGCAGCAAGCAGTGGATAGGCTCGCTTGAGATTGTGTTTTCGAAGTGCTTCTGTTGCGCCGGCGGCGGCATCGACAATGCATCAAGAAGGGTTTTGATCCGATTATCAATATCCCCACCTTCGCCGATCAATTGACCTGGCGCCTGCCTTCGCAAGAAGATGATGTCGAGTTCGCACATCAAATCTAAGCGTTTCGAAACCAGAGGCGCAAAGACGGTCGTGCCGCGCGTTTCTAGAATACCGATTTGACTTGCTGGAATGTCATATTGTTCCTTTAGCATCTTTTCTGCCTCGCTTCTCAGAGGCGAGTGCTGCCACAGCTCGCGGATTTGAGGAGCAAGAGCTGTCCGGATCGCATGGATGTCGACAAGGCTAGCCCGCTGCCTTGGTGCGATCGGTCCTTCGTATAGAAGTCGAAACTTCATCGTTTGCTCGCCCGCGACGGGCACCTTTGCAGCTGAACGTTTCCCGGGATCAATCGCAAAAGACCCGCTGAGTCGATCAGCGGGTCTCGTCAAGGCTGCGATTATAACGTGGTGCTCACGAACACCCCGTCGTGCTTCCGCACGTATCGCACTTCATGCACGTCCCATTCCGCACCAGCGTGAAGTTGCCGCACTCTGAGCACATCTCGCCTTCGTAGCCCTTGGCCTTGGCTTCCGCGCGGCGCTCGGCCTTGGTGGGGACGAGGGTCTGGGCGGTGCTGCCGGCCTTGCTCCACTGCAGCGCTTCGAGCTTCTCGGTGGGGGAGAGGTCGTGGGCCGCTTCCTGCTTCAGGGCGACGGCGCCTTCGAGGGCGTCGCCGACGCGGGCGCTGGTACCGTGCGCGGCCAGGGCCGTGACCTTGCTGCCGCCGGTGGGGGCGCCGTCGTTGCCTTGCGAGACGGCAGCCGAGCCGCCGCGCATCACCACGAGGTTGTCGGTGCGGGAGCGGGTGAGGCCGCGCGAGACCAGCCGGGTCGCGTGATGACCGCCGTTCTCGTCCGGCTCCTTGCCTTCCTCGACGCCCTTGCCGAGCGCGTCGAAGCCGGTCTCGTTGGGATCGACATGGGCGAGGTCGAAGCGCGACATGTAGCTTACCGCGAGCTCGCGGAAGACGTAGTCGAGGATCGAGGTCGCGTACTTGATGCTGTCGTTGCCCTGCACGGGGCCCGCCGGCTCGAAGCGGGTGAAGGTGAAGGCGTCGACATATTCGTCCAGCGGCACGCCGTATTGCAGGCCGAGCGACACCGCGATGGCGAAGTTGTTGATGAAGGAGCGGAGCGCCGCGCCTTCCTTGTGCATGTCGATGAAGATCTCGCCGAGACGGCCGTCGTCATATTCGCCGGTACGCAGGTAGACCTTGTGGCCGCCGACGACCGCCTTCTGGGTGTAGCCCTTGCGGCGGTCCGGCATCTTCTCGCGCTCGCGCATCACGATGATGCGCTCGACCAGTTTCTCGACGATCTTCTCCGAGACCTGGGCGGCACGCGCCGCCATCGGCTTCTCGTAGAGGGACTCGACCGCATCGTCCTCGTCCTCATCGTCGCTGATGAGCTGCGAGTTGAGCGGCTGGCTGAGCTTGGAGCCGTCGCGATAGAGCGCGTTGGCTTTCAGCGCGAGCTTCCACGACAGCATGTAGGCGGACTTGCAGTCCTCCACCGTGGCGTCGTTCGGCATGTTGATGGTCTTGGAGATCGCACCCGAGATGAAGGGCTGCGCCGCCGCCATCATGCGGATGTGGCTCTCGACCGACAGATAGCGCTTGCCGATCTTGCCGCAGGGGTTGGCGCAATCGAACACGGAGTAATGTTCCGCCTTCAGATGCGGGGCCCCTTCGACGGTCATCGCGCCGCAGATGTGGACGTTGGCGGCCTCGATCTCGCGCTTGGTGAAGCCCACGGCCTGGAGGAGGTCGAAGCCCGGAGCCGCAATGGCTTCCGCGCCGATTCCCAACTGGTCGCGAATAAAATCCTCGCCAAAGGTCCACTTGTTGAAGGCGAACTTGATGTCGAAGGCGGTCGGCAGGGCCTTCTCGACCTTGGCGATGGCTTCATCGGTGAAGCCCTTGGCCTTGAGGGTCGAGGCGTTGATGCCCGGCGCGTTGGAGAGCGAGCCGTGGCCGACGGCGTAGGCCTCGATCTCCGCGATTTCAGCTTCGCGATAGCCGAGCGCGCGCAGCGCTGCGGGGACCGCGCGGTTGATGATCTTGAAGTAGCCGCCGCCGGCGAGCTTCTTGAACTTCACCAGCGCGAAGTCGGGCTCGATGCCGGTGGTGTCGCAATCCATCACCAGGCCGATCGTGCCGGTCGGCGCGATCACCGTGGTCTGGGCGTTGCGATAGCCGTGCTGCTCGCCGAGTGCGAGCGCCGCATCCCAGGCCGCCTGCGCGTGGCTGACGAGGTCAGCCTGCGGGCAGGACACGAGGTCCATCGGCACGGGGTTGACGCTGAGCGCCTCGTAGCCGGAGGCCTCGCCATGCGCGGCGCGGCGGTGGTTGCGGATCACGCGCAGCATGTGCGCGGCGTTCTTCTTGTAGCCGGGGAAGGTGCCGAGCTCGGCCGCCATCTCCGCGGAGGTCTTGTAGGTGATGCCGGTCATCACAGCCGTCAGCGCGGCGCAGAGCGCGCGGCCTTCCTTGCTGTCATACGAGAGACCCATGGTCATCAGGAGGCCGCCGATATTGGCGTAGCCGAGGCCGAGCGTGCGGAACTCGTAGGAGAGCTCGGCGATCGCCTTCGACGGGAATTGCGCCATCATCACCGAGATTTCGAGCACGATGGTCCAGAGCTGGCAGAGGTGCTCATAGCCCTTGACGTCGAAGTGCTTGGTCTCGGTGTTGTAGAAGGTCAGCAGGTTCGCGGACGCCAGGTTGCACGCGGTGTCGTCCAGGAACATGTATTCCGAGCACGGATTGGACGCGCGGATGTCGCCGGACGCCTTGCAGGTGTGCCAGTCGTTCATGGTGGTGTTGAAGTGCAGGCCCGGGTCGGCCGACGCCCAGGCGGCGTAACCGATTTTTTCCCAGAGATCGCGCGCCTTCAGCGTCTTCGTCACCTTTTTGGAGGTGCGGGCGTTCAGATTCCAGTCGCCATCGGTTTCCACGGCGCGCAGGAAGTCGTCCTTGAGCGAGACCGAGTTGTTGGAGTTCTGGCCGGAGACCGTGAGATAGGCTTCGCTGTCCCAGTCGGTGTCGTAGGTGTCGAACTGGATGTCCTTGTAGCCCTGCTTGGCAAACTGGATGACGCGCTTGATGTAATTGTCAGGCACGAGGCTGCGGCGCGCCAGCTTGATCTCGCGGCGGAGGGCAGGGTTCTTCTCGGGATCGAAGCAGTCGTCGCCCGAGCCTTCGCAGTTGACGCAGGCCTTCAGCACCAGCTTGAGGTGCTTCTGGTTGATCTTGGAGCCGGTGACCAGAGCTGCAACCTTCTGCTCCTCCTTCACCTTCCAGTCGATATAGGTCTCGATGTCGGGGTGATCGACGTCGACCACGACCATCTTGGCGGCGCGGCGCGTGGTGCCGCCCGACTTGATCGCGCCCGCGGCGCGGTCGCCGATCTTGAGGAAGCTCATCAGGCCGGATGACCGGCCGCCGCCGGAGAGCTTTTCGCCTTCACCGCGCAGGCGCGAGAAGTTGGAGCCGGTGCCGGAGCCGTATTTGAACAGGCGGGCTTCGCGGACCCAGAGGTCCATGATGCCGCCTTCGTTGACGAGGTCGTCACCCACGCCCTGGATGAAGCAGGCGTGCGGCTGCGGATGCTCGTAGGACGATTTCGAGCGGGTCAGCTTGCCGGTGAAGGGGTCGACGTAATAGTGGCCCTGGCCGGGGCCGTCGATGCCATAGGCCCAATGCAGACCGGTGTTGAACCATTGCGGCGAGTTCGGCGCCACCATCTGCATGGCGAGCATGTAGCGGAGCTCGTCGTAGAAGGCCTGCGCGTCCTCGTCGGTCGAGAAATACTTGCCCTTCCAGCCCCAATAGGTCCAGCAGCCGGCGAGGCGGTCGAACACCTGCTTTGCGCTGAGCTCGCTGACATAGCGCTCTTTCTCAGGCAGCGCAGCGAGCGCGTCAGTATCGGGCACGGAGCGCCACAGGAAGGAGGGGACGGATTCCTCCTCGACCTTCTTCAGGCGCGCGGCAACGCCGGCTTTGCGGAAATACTTCTGGGCGAGCACGTCGGAGGCGACCTGCGACCACTCGGTCGGGACCTCGACGCCATCAAGTTTAAACACGACCGAGCCGTCGGGATTCCTGATCTCCGACGTGGTCTGGCGGAAATCGATTCCCGCGTAAGGTGACTGTCCCTGGGTGGTGTGGCGCCGCTCAATCCGCATCGTCTTGCCCCGTCCTATTCTTTGACCGGATCCGCCCCTCGTTGAGAGCGTGCCGGGTCGACATTTCGTTTCGCGATGCCTTGCGGCCGTTCGGCCCTGGGGCATCGCAGTTCAGCCGGTGGACCCGGCCCTTGTTCTCCCGACGCGACTCTTCGATGCCTGCATCGATCATCCGCCGGCATGTCCACGCCCATCCTCCCCAACGGGATGCGCGCGACATGCGTTCAACGCCCCACACCATCACAACTTCTATCGATGCCATCCGAGCCTGTTGCCGGCCCGTTCTGGCGCCCGAAAAGTCCGCTTTCGCGGGCAGACAAGCCCTCATCCGCTGCCTTTGGCTGGCTTGGCGGAGTTGAGATTTGCGAGACCCTTTGGGGGAGTGCCGGCGGGACGCAAACTCACTCGCGCCGAACGGACCGAAAGCTAGGACTCTCCGTTGCGCCCGTCAAGAACTAGTACGAGTTCCTGAATCAAATACTAAATATGGTGGATTGCGGGGGATAACAGGGGGCAAGCCCGCGCCTGTTGTGGAGGCAAGTATCAGTGAGTCCTCAGAGATTCCCAACCGAAAAAATTTGCATCCCGTGGTGCTGCGGATGCTTCATCCCGCTGTTCACAGGGCAGGTATATTTTTGAGCAATGGGATTGCGTCAGCGGGACTCACGTAGCCCTACGGAAGGTGAGGGCAGGCATGCCCGCCGAGGCGGTGGCGAGAGGGGCGAATCCGGGCCAAGCTGAGGGTCGATTTTGCCGGACCACCCACATGCTTGATTCGACTCGCCGGGATGCGCGGCCCCGCATCGCCCCGGCCGGCCTGATGTTCCTTGCCATCACCTCGATCGGCTGGGGCTTCAATTGGCCGGTGACCAAATTCCTGCTCTCCGAGCTGCCGCCGTTGACGCTGCGCGGGGTGACCGGCGTGCTCGGGGCGGTGCTGCTGGCGGCGCTGGCGATCATCCGCCGGCAGAGCCTCAAGGTGGACCCTGCGATCTGGCCGCGCCTCCTGACCGCCGCCGTGCTCAACGTCACCGGCTGGATGGTGCTGATGGGCCTGGCGCTGCTCTGGCTGCCCGCGAGCGAGGCGGCGCTGATCGCCTACACGATGCCGGTCTGGGCCTCGATCATCGCCTGGCCGGTGCTGGGGGAGCGGCCGACCGTGCTGCGCACGCTGGGGCTGGTGATGGCCTTTGTCGGGCTTGCCTCGATCATGGGCGGCAACGGCATTGCCGCGAGCGTCGAGAAGCTGCCGGGCATCATCATGGCGCTCGCCGGCGCGCTGGGCTTTGCCGTCGGCACGGTGTTCTCGAAGAAGTACCCGATCCATCTGCCGCCGATCACGGCCGCGGCCTGGCAGATCGGCATCGGATGCCTGCCGATCTCGATCATCGGCCTCCTGGTCGAGACAACGCATCTCTCCCAGGTGACGCCGGTCGGCTGGTGGCTGCTGGTCTATTCGACCGTGGTGCAGTTCTGCATCGCTTATGTCAGCTGGTTCGCAGCACTCGCCCGCCTGCCGGCCTCGGTGGCCGCGATCGGCACCATGGCGGTGCCTGTCATCGGCGTCGTCGCCTCCGCGCTCGCGCTTGGCGAGCCGCTGGGGGCAGGGCAGATCGCGGCGCTGGTCTTCACGCTGGCGGCCGTGGTGCTGGCGACGCGCTAGCCGTCCGGACGCCGGGGTATCAGTGGTCCTGAGGCTCTTTCTCTCGCCGGCGTTGTCCCGAGCCCGGCGGTTTCAACCGCAGGTCAGCAGGTGCGACAGCAAAGACTTCGAGGGCCTGGTCGTAGCCTTTGATGGTCCGCTGTCCGAGCGATGCCAACGGAACGCTATCCCTTACCCTTCCAGCGATAGTGGGATCAGCCAGGATCTGCGCGTCCTTCGCGAGATTGCAGAGCCGCGACGCCAAATTCACCACGGCTCCCATCGCCGTGTAGTCCAGCCGACCGTTGTAACCAACCGTTCCTACCGTTGCCGGTCCCATGGCAACGCCCACACCAAAGCCGATCGCGTGGCCGGCGTCGCACCATTTGCCGGCAAGGGACTGCACCGTCATTTGCAGGTCAATCGCGAGTCGGACCGCTTGAGTTGCCGGCTGTTCGCATGCGACCGGGGCATTGACCAGGAGCATGACTCCGTCGCCATCAAAGCCGATGAGCGTTGCCTCGTGACGAGTCGTCACGGCGCCGACGGCCTCGTAGTACTCTCGCATGACGGCCATGATGACATCGGGTTCATTGCGCGTGGAGAACGCCGTGAAGCCGCGTAAGTCGCCAAAAATGACAGCTACTTCGCGTCGCTGCCCTTCGAGCAGTTCATGAGAATGCTCGACCAATTCGGCGACCTGTGATGGCAGGAACTGCTTCAGCCGTTCGATCCGCACAGATTTTTGCTGCGAGATCGCCAGTTCAGAAGCCATTTCATTGAAGCGCAACGCCAGTTGCTGCAACTCGTCACCGCTGAAGATTTTGATGCGATGCTCGAATTGTCCGGTTCTGATCCGCTCCACGCCCTCTTCCAGTTGCTTGATCGGGCCGGACATTCTGTGCGCGCGCCAATAGGCGAGCGCCAGCGCGATGAGAACACCAAAGGCAATGAGAATTGACGAGCGCCACAACGCCGCGCGAATTGATGCAAAGGCTTCCGAGGCCGGCTGCATCGCGATCACCGTCCATCCCACATCGGCGGCCTGAACGGATAGCGCCAGCACCGGGTTGCCTTGGTCCCCGGTTATCACCGCCGCTTCGCTCGCCGCGCCGGCGAGATGCTTGATCCGGCCGAAACTGCCCGAGCTGGCGCGGCCGCGCAGGACCAGACTGATATCGGGATGTGCGATCAGATGACCGGAATCATCGACAACAATGGCGTAGCCGGTCTCGCCAATTCTAATGGCTGGGATGACATCCCAGATCAGCTTCAGATTGACCTCGGCGATCGCAACCCCCGCGGCCGGCAGGCTCCCAGCAACCGCGATCCTCATGTAGGGCTCTGAATCTCGCTGGTACTGAACCGGTCCGTACCAAACCTTGTTGGCGCGTGCGCCCAGAACAGCGGGATCCGTAGACATATCAATGCCGCGCCCGGTTCTGTTCAGATGCAGCCTGGAAACAAAGATCCGTTCGGTACCGGTCTCATCCAGAAGCGAAACCGAAACGATTGCGGGCACCTGCTGGAGGAGGCGCAAGGCATCGATCTTATGTTGCGCATCGTCTCCGGCAGACCAGGGAAGCTGCACCATCCAACCCAGCTGATCTCGGATGCCATCGGTGAACGCCTCGATCCTGTCGGACGCCGCGCGAGCATCGGCCTGCAGCACCGCGCTGATCTGGCGGCGCTGGTCTCGGTAACCGAAAGAAGCCTCGACGGCCGCGCCGAGTATCAGAGGCACGACCGCAGCGACAAACAACGTCGCGAAGTACTTGCAGAACAGCGAGCGACGCGGGGGCATCGTACACGAAGAGGACTGCGCAGCACCGTCCGACATAACTACTCTCAGGAGATCACCTTGCTGGCGCGAAACAGGATCGACGACACATCCAGGTCCGTACCCAGAAGCCTGGCTGTCTTCAGATTGACTGCCAGTTCAAACTTCTCGGGGCGCATCACCGGAAGATCTGACGGATTTTCACCGCGCAGGATGCGATCGGCATAAGTGGCGAGCCGAAAATAGGTCGTGCGCTGGTTTGCGCCGTAACTCAAGAGACCTCCAGCGTCACAATATTCTGACCAGCCAAACATCGAAGGCAGCCGGTGCGCGATTGCAAACTCCGCGATCTTCGCACGATGCACCAGCGTCACAGCATCGGGAAACACGAGGAGAGCATCCGCGTCCACCTTGCCGGCAGCCATCAACCCATTCTCGATTTCGCGAGCGCCACAGAACGGAACGTAGGCTGCCTCGATGCCGAGCTTCCGGCACGACTCCAAAGTCGCACGCCATTCCAATGGCTCTCCCGGATGATCCGTGTTCGAGAAGACCGCCAGTTTTCGCAGCTTTGGATAAATGTCCTTGAGCAGCTCAACGCGCTTTCCTGCCAGCTCGAGCGACAGGAATGTGCTGCCGGTGAAATTGGTGCCGGGGTGAGCAAGGCTCTTCACCACACCCAAAGCGACGGGGTCACCGCTCAGTGCAAACAGTACGGGGATGTCGGTGACCGCAGTCATGACGCGTGTCGCCGGACCGCCCGAGACCACAAGGTCGATATCCCCTCGCTGCAACTCGGAGACGATCTTGCGCAGTGCCTGCGGATCTCCGGGGGCATAATGCGTCTCGAAGGTTACGGTCTTGCCCTCGACGTATCCCAGCGCGCGCATTCCCTCGCGAAAGCCGTCCAGGAAGGGATCCGGTTCGGACTGAGTCGAGACCCAGAAGATACGATGCAGCTTGGCTCCGCCCTGCGCCCGCGCGATCGCAGGCCAGGCCAGTCCTCCACCAATCAACAAGATGAACTCTCGTCTTTTCATGCGAGCACCTGTCGAAGCTGCGCCGTCAATTCCGGCCGCAGACCAAGATCCTAGCTGTGCATCCGGTGACTGCGCTCGGTATCGCGCTCCGCGAGCGGACTGTCGCGACACCGGCTCCAACATTTGTCGCCGAGAGCATGCTCAGAGATTGGGCTGGTGAGACGATTTGTCCTTGAGATGCGCTTGATTTTTGCTTGAGACCGGCCCGATCGAGATCAAAGCGGCCTTACTCGTTCATGGCGCGGTGTCTAAACACCTCGGGCGCGGATCCGGGCAAGCCACGGCGTCTCAAGAGGACAACCGGAACTCACATCCTGAGCCAGTGCCCTCGCCCCGTTATATGGTGTGACTGGCAACGCGCCTTCGGTAGTTCACGCGTTAGCTCGCCGTCATCGTCCCGCCATTCAGCGCCTTCCTGATCATCTCGGCGAGCTGGTTGCGGCGATAGGGCTTTGTCAGCAGCATCACGCCGTCATCGAGCTTGCCGTGATGGACGATGGCGTTGTCGGTGTAGCCGGAGGTGTAGAGCACCTTCACACCCGGCCGCAGCTTGGCCACCTCGTCGGCGAGGTCGCGCCCGCTCATGCCGCCGGGGATGACGACGTCGGTGAAGAGGAGATCGAACGGCTGGCCGGCCTCGATCAATTCCAGCGCGGATTTGCCGTCGGGCGCGGCAATCGTCTTGTAGCCGAGGCTCTCGAGCTGCGCGGTGACGAAGTTGCGCACGAGGTTGTCGTCCTCGACGACGAAGATGGTCTCGGCGCCGCCCTCGACCTGCGGCGCGACGGCCGCGGCCACGTCCGCCGTGCCTTCGCCCGGCGGCAGATAGAGCTTGATCGTGGTGCCGTGGTTTTCCTCGCTGTAGATCTTGATGTGGCCGCCGGACTGCTTGACGAAACCGTAGACCATGGAGAGGCCGAGGCCCGATCCCTTGCCGACCTCCTTGGTGGTGAAGAAGGGCTCGAACGCCTTCAGCTGGATATCGGGCGACATGCCGGTGCCGGTGTCGCTGACGGCGAGCATGACGTAGGGGCCGGCCACCACGTCCGCATGGGCCTGCGCATAGGCCTCATCCAGCACGACGCGGTGGGTCTCCAGCAGCAGCTTGCCGCCGTTCGGCATGGCGTCGCGCGCGTTGATCGCCATGTTGAGCACGGCGTTGGTGAGCCGGGACGGATCGATATGCGCGGTCATCGGCCCCTGTTCCAGCACGGTCTCGATCTGGATCTGCTCGCCGAGGGTGGGACGCAGGAGTTTCGCGATGTCGGCGATCGCGGCGTTGATCTCGACGTTGCGCGGCTGCAGGGGCTGCCTGCGCGCGAACGCGAGCAGATGCTGGATCAGCTCGGCGCAGCGCTCGGCGGCATCGTCGATCAGCTGCGCCGCGCGCTGAAGCTCGGGCTGCTGTTTCAGGCTCGCCACCAGCGTCTCGGTGTTGCCGGAGATCACGGTCAGCATGTTGTTGAAGTCGTGAGCGACGCCTCCGGTCAACTTGCCGATCGCGTCCAGCTTCTGCGACTGGTACAGCTGCCGCTCGGTCTCGCGCGACATGGTCGCGTCGTGATAGACCAACACCGCGCCGGAGATGTCGCCTTGGCCGTCCAGCATCGGCCGGCCGCTGATCATGAGATGGCGGGGAGGATTGCCGCTGTGCGGGCGGACGATCATCTCCAGATCCTCGAACTGCTCGCCGCGCAGCACGCGCACCGAGGGCAGCTCGCTGGCCTTCATCGGCGTGACGCCATCGCCGTGAAACACATCCGACATCGCGCGCAGATTGCGCAGGTTCATGCCGGCGCGATGCAGCAGCATGCGCTCCGCGGCCGGATTGGACAGCAGGACGTTGCCTTCGGCGTCGATGACCAGCACCGCCTCCGCCATGCTGTGAAACGTGCTTTGCAGCACGTTGATCGACAGGCGCAGCTCGTCATGCGCGGTCACCAGATGCTCGGTGCGCTCGGCGACCGCCGCCGCGAGCGCATCCTTGGCGGCCGTGGTCTCGGTCAGCGTGCTCTGCAGCTGCACCGTGGCGCGCTGGCTCTCGCGCATCACCAGCGCCACCAGCAGCAGGATCAGCACGGCGCCGGCGACGTCGATGCCGAGCAGCACGATGCCGGTACGGCGTGAATCCTGGGAGCGCGCGGTGAGCAGGCGTTCTTCATCCGCGCTCAGATGGTCGAGATTGCCCATCACCGTGTCCATCAGACCGCGGCCCTCGGCCTTGCTGTTGAGCGCGGTAATGCCGGCCTGGTCGTTCGCCGCGCGCAGGCGCATCGCTTCGGCGGCGATCTCGACCCGGCGCAGCGCCAGCGGCTCGGTGCCCTCCAGCAGCGCGACCTGATCGGGATTGTCGCGCACGCCGCGCTTCAGCTCGGCCAGCGCCGGTGCGATCTGGACCCGCACGCCCTGAAATTCGTCGGCGAGCGTCTGGCTGCGATAGAGTTCATAGCCGCGGGCGGCACTCTCGGCGCGGCGCAGCAGCACGCGCAGATCGGAGATCTTCTTCTGCACCTGGACGGTGTGATTGACCCACGTCGCGTCGGACCGCGACTTGACGTCGAGGGCGATCGAGGCCGCGGTGATGATCAGGAGGATGGCAAGTCCAGCACCGAGAATGACGCGCTGCGTTGGAATCAAGGGGCTTCTTTCTTGTCCTTCGGCTGTGCGCTCTCGCCCGGACCGGCGAGACATTCCCGGATCGTGGTCAGCAGCGCGTCCGGCGTGAACGGCTTGCGCAGGCAGCGCGTTGCGCCGAGCTCCAGCGCCATGCGGAGGAAATCGGGAGAGGGCGAGGCGGATGAGGCGAAGGCATAGCCGGACATCGCGATCAGCGGAGTAGCTGGCGCGCGCTCGTGAAAGATGCGGATGGACTCGAAGCCGCGCATATGCGGCATGAAGATATCAACGAGCATCACCTCAAAGGCCTGCGCTTCCAGCGCAGCCAGTCCTGTTTCGCCGCCGTCGGCCAGCGTGACGTCGAAGCCCTGACGTTGGAGGAGGACCTCGATGGTCGCGCCGACCATCGGATCGTCATCAACCACGAGAATACGCGGCATGACACTTCCCAGTAATCGAAGTCCCCACTGTGATTGGTGATATCCGCGAATCGTGCCTCGGGTCAATTTTGGATTGGATCGGGGTAGATATGCACGGTGCGGTGCATAGGGTTGCGGTGCGTGTTCCCTCTCTTATTTCGGGCCCGCGTCATCTATGCGTCATGGTTCGCGCGAAGGCGCACGCGGCGCGCGAAGTGCGGGCAGCTTCGATGAAAGGTTGAAGCAAAGTCGAGGGGATCGCGAGGCCGAACGCGATCGGCAAGACAACAATCGGACACCGGTCAAGACAACGGCGCGCTCGCGACGGGCCATGGCCGCTTCATCCCTCGGCAGGGCGTCCCGGGAGTGACTGGCGAAACTGCAGCGGCTCGCAGAACAGACAAGGGCGGCGCCGGCCATCACCGGTGCCGCCCATGGGTTTGTTGCATCGATTGTTCAGGCCGTCTTACGGGCAGGGATGCCGCTGGCCGTCATAACCGAGATAGGTGCCGGAAGCCGGGTCGTATGATTTGTAGCGCTGCGCGCAATAGGCAGGGTCGCCGCCGCTATCCGGGACCACCGCCACGGACGGCTCATCATAGTAGCTGTCGCCATAGTAGTAGGGGTCATCGTAATAGCCGCC